>NZ_JBEPYQ010000019.1:0-85755 GCF_041641335.1 Cohnella sp.
TAGCGGAGGACAAGCCTGTAGCGCCTCCGGGCGGAGCACCGCAAGAAACGCTCGTTCTAAGCGGCGAACCCGAGGAAACCCCGGCGACCGCAAAGATCGGGCTGCGCCGCAAGCTGTGGCTGTTCGCCGTCTTCCTCGCTTTGATTAGCGGGTCTTTGGCGCTTACCGGCTCGTTCCTGAACGTCATCGTCAAGTTCCGCCTCGACTGGGCGGACGGCAGCGTCTCGCAACTGCTGGCGGCTAACGGCTTGATTCTGTTCGTCTGCTCGCTGCTGACGCCCTACCTGATCGAACGGTTCGGGAGGAACACCGCCATTGTCGCCGTATTCGCGAGCAATCTGCTTCTATTCGCGTTGCTGTATGCGCAGCTTCCCGAGCTGCTGTTCGTGCCGCTGTTCCTGCTGCGCGGAGGAGGCACGACGATGCTGTCCAACCTGCTCGACAGCCAACTGATGTCCGCCTTCTCGGATCGAGAGCGGAATTTGTTCGCGGGGATGAGGTCGGTGTTCCGCAGCGCCGGCTCCTCGGGAGCGACTTATGCCGCGGGATGGATACTGGCGGGAGAGGACTATCGTCTGCCGTTTCTGCTGACGGCCGTCGCGCTGGCGTTGGCGCTCGCATTCTATGCCAAGTGGATTCGTCCGGTCCTGTGACCGGGCGAAATATCCCGTTCCCATGCCGAGACTGGCGGACCATAATTCGCTTTATCCTTGATACACTTGGGAAGGGAGAAACCGAGAAGGTCGTCTTTCGAAATATCCCAGATCCTCCTACGTTCTGGCGACGAAGGTAAAGGGGGATGTAACTTGACGGAAGGGATGATCCGGCCTACCTGAAGGTGTACAATGGTGTAAGCAACGACGAACATGGAGGGACCATCATGCTTGCGAAAATCATGACTTTTAATTTGCGGTTAAACGTGGAGTCGGACGGGGAGAACGCTTGGCCGCTGCGGGTGCGCGCAGCCGCAGCGGCGATCAAGCGCCACGATGCGGATATCGTCGGCATTCAGGAAGGGCTGCTCGCCATGATCAAGGATCTGGAGCCGTTGCTGCCGGAATACGCGTGGGTCGGCGAAGGCCGGGAAGGCGGCGAGGAAGGCGAATACAGCGCGATTCTGTATAAGAAAGGGAAGTGGAGCGCAGAGGAGGCCGGCGGCTTCGGCCTGTCGGAGACGCCGGAGAAGCTGGGCGCGATGAGCTGGAATACGGCTTGTCCGCGCATGTGCACATGGGCGAGGTTCAAGTCGGCCGACGGAGCGGTATTCACCGCGTTCAACACTCACCTGGACCATATCAGCGACGAAGCCCAGACGAAGGGGATGGGGCTGATCCGGCAGCGGATCGAGCGGTTCCGGGAGCAAACCGGCCTTCCCATCGTCTTAACGGGGGATTTCAACGTCGGGCCGAATCATGCCGTCGTCTCCGGCTTGGAGCGTGCGGGCTACGTCAATGCCTATTCCGTTCTAGCCGAAGGCAGTCAAGGCGTCGGCCGGACGTTCCACGAGTTTCTGGGCGGGGAGTCGGGAGAGCCGATCGATTACGTCTTCGCGTCGCCGGACCTGGAGATCGCTGGCGTCGAGGTCGACCGCGGACAGTACGACGGGCGCTATCCATCGGACCATTATCCGGTGTGCGCGACGGTAAGGCGGACAAGCGTTACCGGCTGAGCCGGAGATTCCCTATTGAGAACGGTCGACTTGACAAGGGGAGTCCGGCCTATTTCCGTGCGAACAGTTGCTTGTCGAAAAACAAAACGACGATAAACAGCGCGATGGCGACGAGCAGAACGGATGCCGGTACGATAAAAGCGAGCAGCGTCGCCGTGTTTTCCGCTTTGTAATAGGCAAGCATGCCGAACGGCATGAGTCCTCCGCCGAGCAGGGTGGTCCAGGCTTGCAGTTTGGCCGTTCTGACCATGCTGACTTCTTTGAAGACGGAATAGAAGATTCCGTAAGCGAACAGGGTCAGCCAACCGACGACGAGAATGTGCGCGTGGACCGGAATCATCGAATAATCTTTCCTGCCGGCCATATCCGCTCCGATTAACGCGCCGGCCAACGAGTACAGTGCCGCCGTTCGGATCAACCATTTGCTGTATGGGGTCATGGATTTTTCTCCTTAAGTTGGACTTTTCCTATTAGAATAGTCGCGCTTTATGAACGGAGCGTGAACGGGAGGTTACAACGTCTTCTCCCCAATTATTTAATTCTAATGTTAATGTCGCCATGGATTCGAGACGGGTAGTCGGAAATGGTTAACGTTAACGGGTTGAGATAGTTCGTTTCCTCAATATAATACTGAAAACTATCGAAAGAAGATCCCTTTCGGTTAGATTCGAACGTTTGTCCGGACGCATCCGTATACTTGCTGTCGAATAAATTGAACAGATGGTTCTTATCAAGCGGCTCGTCGTTCTTCAGGCCAAAGACAAGAACGTGCTGGCCGTCATTCTCCATGCTGGTGCCGACATCATGGAGTGTGAGCCGGTCATCCGGGCGGGAAAGAAGTTCCTTACCATTAAGATCTACCTGCACCTCGAGCTTGTTTTTGTCTACCGCCCGAATACGGTTAGCCCGCAAATAAAGTCGGTCTGGTTTGAGGAAAAAGTTGCTCTGGAAGTAGAGCACTTGCCGATTCTCATCCATGATCGAAGCCGTTATGCCATTCATGATTGTGCCGAACGGTTCACCTTGCGCGTCTTCGATCCGAATATCGTCGAAGTAAAACAATTTCTTCGAGTTGGTCGGATCGTAAGCCACTTCAAGCCCAATCCGGGTAGGATATACGGTCATTGTCCCGAACGTTATACGCTGATCTTCAACGGTAACCGTCTGATGGATATCATAGGTCTCTTTCAGCCCTTCAAACTTGACTTTATCTACAGGAATTACAAACTTCCATACCGGATCACTTGCAATTATTTCGTTATCCTTACCAACCTTAATCTCCAGATCCAAGGTGTCCGGAATGCCAGCCCCTTCGTGAAGATAAAAGTCTATCGTACCTTGCTTGCTTACCCAATCTTCATTAAAACCCGTGGATTGGTGAGAGATAGAGATATCCCGGTTATCGACCAGCTTCACTTTTTGAAGATTAATGACACGCTTCCGTCCGTCCATATTGCTCAACGTGTAGAACACAATAACTCTTGATTCGTCAGCGAGAACGCCGTCTACGGTCAGCTTAATTCCGTCATGCTCGTCGGACAGGCCGACCGGCTGTATGAAGTCGTTTTGCAGCGCGAACTGCAGACCTTTGTCATAGTTGATAAGTTCGACGAGTGACCTGAGACCGGGGATATCACTGACATATGCGGCCACAGCAGGGGAGAACCGGATTGAAGCTACCATTACCAGAAGTAACAAACATGCATTATAGTAAGCTATTCTCCTTATCATCCGGCGCTTTCTACGTTGTCGGCCAAACCGCATGCCGTTCCGAATCGCATCATGGATACTCGAGGGAATTACAAGTTGATCGATTTGTTCCTTCATCGCTTCCAATTGCGGCCACTCCCGCTCGTTATTTTCGCGGATCTCATCCATGAGATTCACCATCCTTCTCCAGCCGCTGCCGTAATCCGCCGAGAGCTTTATCAGCCATGTTTTGATTGTACCTTCCGGCTTTTCCAACGTTCTCGCAATCTCGGAGATAGTCAGATCGTGATAATATTTCAACTGAATGACTTTTTGATAATGGGTTTCCAACTGTTCGACCGCCAATTCGAGCTGTACTTTCTCTAGCGACGCTGATTCGCAGCTCGCCACGTGCGGCTCTCCGCGAACGGCAATCGCCTGCCCTCCGTTCCTTCGCGCCCTCCTCTTGACCTCGTCCGCGCAATAGTTCATCAGAATACGGATCAGCCAACTGCCCAAATAACTTGGCTCCTTTAATTTTCGGATCTGCATGTATGCCCGGCAGGTCGTTTCCTGTACAGCTTCAAGAGCATCTGACTCATTTCTCAAATACGTATAGGCAATCCGGTACATTTTTTCCTTGTGCTGCAAAATGAGGCTGTAGAAGGCTTCATCGTCGCCGCGTTTGGCCGCAAGAACTAGCAATTCATTATCCACGCGTTTCCTCTCCCGCCACTTTGCTTCTATAAGATTAGACTCTACAGACCCTCAAACGGTTTTTGTAATTAACATTTGTTGAAATCGAAAAAAAGGGTCTTGGCTATACGTCGCGAATAGGATATATGTTCCAACAATTTCTTGATATTTGATATGCTTTTTAAGCTGTCCGGCATCATTACCTTAGAAAGGACGACACTTATGATGATGATACATAGCTATGATTTCAAAAACCGAGACGAGTACAGAGCAAGTTTCAATGAACTATCTAAACTAGTATTTGGAATTGACTTCGAAGGATGGTACCAAAAGGGAGCCTGGGACGATCGCTATATTTGTCATTCAATTGTTGCCGCTGACCAAATCATCGCTAATGTTTCAGTAAGTAAAATGGACTTGGTTATTCATGGTGAAAGTAAAAGCGCACTGCAAATTGGAACGGTTATGACTCATCCCGAGCATAGAGGTAAGGGGTTGTCCAAACAACTGATGGAATATGTATTGGAAATCTACGAAGACACATGCGATTTGTTTTTCTTATTTGCGAACCGCACAGTGCTCGATTTTTATCCCAAATTTGGATTTACTGCCTTGCCTGAACATCAATTTTATTTAAACCTATCTGTTCAGCCCAAAGATGAACCATTTGTACTGGATAAACTGGATGTTTCGAAGGAAGAGCATTGGGATTTAATTAAACAAATGCTTATTTCCCGTAGACCCATTTCAGAACATTTCGGCGTCACAAACAACGAGGGTTTATTTCAATTTTATGCTTTGAACGTATTCAACGAATGCCTATATTTTTCACGAACTGACGATGCCATTATCGTTTTTGAGCATGAAGGCGATTTGCTTCATTTGTATGATGTTATTAGCGACAAACAGGTGGACATGGAAGCGTTGGTTTCGCGGATTACGATGAAACAAACAAGGAATGTTCGGTTTCATTTCACGCCAGATCAACTCATCAACAAAGCCTATGTAGAACCCTTTGGTAAGCATGAAGATGTCTTGTTTATGAGACCGCTTTCTGATTTGGGAAAGCTACCCGTGTTTTGTGTGCCTAAGTTGGCTCATGCTTAGCTGCTAAGTTAACGGATCCGAAGATGCCGCGGATGTCAATCTACTGCGGAGGCTTTTTCGCGCTACCCGACTCAAGTCCAGCGGCTTTCCGGCCGTAAGACTGTCGGAGTACGAAGACAGGCCCGTTATAATGAAGAAAGACGAGTGTGGGAAATAACGGGAGGAACAAGATGAAAAAAGGTAGAAACAGCGCGAAGCTATTCGCGATCATCGTATTGGCGACAGCATTGACGGCTTGCGGTGACTTGGCGAATTCCTTGACGGAAGAAGTGCGGGAGTCCGTTGTCGGCGAAGGCTCCGGTTCGGGCAAGCTCGCATCCTTGGAAAAACGCTCCTTCGCCGCAAGCGAATTCGACAAGATGGAAGTGCAGACGGAGGCGATGGAAATTCAGGTAACGCCTGGTTCGGGCGACTCCGCCGAAGTTGAGCTGCTAGCGGACGGTGCTCTTGAAAGCCGGCTCTCTTTCGAGGCCAACGTCGAATCGGGAGTACTTAAAGTTCAGGTGAAGGAGAAGTCGAAATCGGGCATCCTTAAAGATCAGAGAGGCGAAAGAAAGCTTCGGATCGCACTCCCGGACAAAACGTATAGCAGCGTGACGATCCGCAACGCCTTCGGGGCCGTCGAAGCGTCCGGCGTGAAGACCGGGCAGGCGGACATTCGCATCGATGCAGGAAAAATCCGGATGAACGGCGTGACCGGGCAATTGAACCTGGAAGCGAACGCGGGCGAGATCGTCGTGGAGGGCATCGGCTTGAACGACGATGTGAAAGCGAGAACGGACGCCGGAAGGATCGCGATACATTTGGACGAATCGCCGAAGGACGCCAGCTTTCATCTGGACAGCGAAGACGGGCAAGTGAAGCTGAACTTGGAGCAAGTCGAGTACAGCAAGCAATCGATGAACAAGATAGTCGGCAAGCTCGGATCGAACGGTTATCTTATCGACGCTTATGCGGCCGTGGGCGAGATCGTCGTCGACGTCAAACCGTAAGCTGAAGCTCCGCGAGGCGGGCAAAGCCAGTATACGGAATCCACGGGTCCAGACACTAACACGGATAGGAATGGCAGAGGCGGCATTCGAACGCGCGACGTTCGAGTGCCGCTTTCGTGCACGCCAGAAAGTAAAAATCCTCTATCCTTATCTGAATGGTCTCCGACATAAACGTTATCCCGCCGATCACAAGGACGGCGTAAGCCGTTTATGCTTAGGCGGAAACTGCGGAGCGTGCGAGGTTGCAGAGAGGAAGGCCGATGGTTCGCTCCCATCGTTGAGAGGGACTAGGGGGACTGAATAGTTTTGGGCGGAAAATCCGCGCTAATTTTGTCGAAGGGGGAAGATGACCAGAAATAGAGCGGGAAATCCGCTTTGATTTCTCCAAAACAGGATAAACGTGGAAATAGAGCGGGAAATCTGCTTTAATTCGCTCGACAAAGGTGCAGCAGCGAATTTAAAGCGGATTTTCCGCTTAAATCTACAAGGCGTGTACCATACCCGAACGGATCGAGCAAGGCAGCGCTCTGCGGATCGAGCTGGACAGCGCCCTGGCGGATCGAGCTGGGCAGCGCACTGGCGGATCGAGCTGGGCAGCCGAATCGGGCGATAAGACGTCAACGAAGGGTAAAAATGTAAAAACATGCACATTGTTCTGCGGCAAGCGCTTTCTCTATAATTGAAAGCGTAACCAACAGACGCCGGCTGTCTGAACCTATGAATAGGGGGAAATAAGTTGAACGACAAAAAGGGCGCAAGACTCACTGCTAAAGGATTGGCGATTTTATTGGGTGCGGTGCTAGCTGTAACCGCTTGCAGCGGCAATAAGAAGGAGGATCCTAAAGCGAGTCAGCCGCCCGCGTCGTCTTCGGCCGGCGCTTCTCCGTCCGAACAGGCGGGATCCGCAGCCGCAGCCGATCCGTTCGGGAAGTACGATCCGCCGATTCAATTGACCACCGTGCGGAATTTGAACGACGTCGTGGAGAACAACGTCCTGTCGGTGCTGAAGGACGAGACGTTCGAGGACAACCGCTGGACGAGAGTCTACGAGGACTTACTGGGCATCAAGCTGAAAAACGACTGGGTCATCAAAGGCGGAGACACCTCGGACCAGTATGTCCAGAAGCTGAACGTGACGCTCGCCTCCGGAGAGCTGCCCGACTTTATTACCGTCAATGCAGTGCAGCTCAAGCAACTGGCCGAGTCGGATCAAATCGAGGATATGACGGCGCTGTACGAGCAGTACGCTTCCCCGTTTATGAAAGAAGTATTCACTCAGGAAGGTTCGGGTCCGCTCGACGCCGCTACGTTCGACGGTAAGCTGATGGCGATTCCTCAGGTAGAGTCGTCCATCGAGCGCTCGATGTACATCTGGATCCGCACGGACTGGCTGAACAAGCTGAAGCTGCAGCCGCCGAAGACGATGGCGGATGTTCGGGCGATATCCAAAGCGTTCGCGGAGAATGATCCGGACGACAACGGTCAGAGGGATACGTACGGCCTGGGTCTGACCAAGGATGTTTTCGGAGGGGCGATGGGACTGGAGGGCTTTATGGCCGGGTTCAATGCCTATCCGAACCTTTGGCTCGAGGACGAGTCCGGCAAGCTGGTATTCGGAAGCATCCAGCCGGAGACGCGTAAAGCGCTGCAAGCGCTTCAGGAAATGCAAAAAAACGGCGAGATCGACAAGGAATTCGGCATCAAGGACGGAGGCAAGGTGTCCGAGCAAATTGCCGCAGGCAAGATCGGCATGGAATACGGCGAGCAATGGAACTCGATCTGGCCGCTCCAGCTTAACAAGAACAACGATAAGGACGCCCAGTGGCAAGCGTTCCCGATCGTATCGGAAACGGGCGACACGCCTAAAGTGCCGCTGAAATTCAGTACGACGAAATTCGTCGCGGTCAAGAAAGGCATCCCGCATCCCGAGGCCGTCATTAAGCTCTTTAACCTGCATCTGGAGAAAAACTGGGGAGAAACGGGCGAGTTCGATAAGTATTACGCGCCGCCGAACGCGGAGAGCGTATGGCAGCTGTCTCCGGTAACGCCGTACCCGCTCAAGAAAAATCTGGACGCGTTCCGGGATATCGATGCCGCTCGCAAGGCGGGAGATATGTCGGGACTCCAGGGAGAGGCAAAAACGATTCAGGAGAAGCTCGAAATGTTCGCCTCGGGCTCGGCCGAGGGCTTTGCACTCTGGGGCTGGGAACGAATCTACGGTCCGGAAGGCTCGATGGGCATCGCGAACCAGTACGATCAGAACAATCAGTTCCTGATGGATAAATTCGTGGGCACGCCGACACCGACGATGGTAGAGCGCAAAACGACGCTGGAGAAAATGCAAAACGAGACGTTTATCAAGATCATTTTGGGCCAGCCGATCGAGGAGTTCGACAAGTTCGTCGCCGATTGGAAGAAGCTGGGCGGAGACCAGATTACGCAGGAAGTCAACGAGTGGTATGCAACGCTGAAGTAAGACCTGGCAGGGGAGCGGCTTGATCGAGTCGAGGCGTTCCCCCCCTGCTATTCTTGCCGGCGCGGGAGGAGAGACCTGATGAGAAAGAGACAGATCCGGAAGGAAGCGCCCTTTCACTTGATGATTTTGCCGGGAATGCTGTTTATTTTGACCTTTTCCTATATCCCGATGGCGGGTATTATCATCGCCTTTCAGAAGTTCATTCCGGCCAGAGGGCTGTTCGGCGACCAGAAATGGATCGGACTGGACAACTTCAGGTACGTGATGGACTTGCCGAATTTTGTTCAGGTGATCTGGAATACGCTATACATTTCCAGCTTTAAGCTGGTGCTTGGACTGGCCATTCCGGTTATCTTTGCGATTCTGCTCAACGAGTTGAAGAACGAGGCGATCAAGCGGAGCGTCCAGACGAGCATTTATTTGCCTTACTTTTTGTCCTGGGTCGTGCTTGGAGGCATTCTGATCGACTTGCTCTCCCCCTCGGGAGGACTTGTGAACGCGATGCTCAAGTCCTTCGGCATGGAGCCGATTTTTTTTCTGGGTGACAACAAATGGTTTCCGACTACGCTGATCGCTTCGGATATTTGGAAGAACTTCGGGTACGGAACCATCGTCTATATGGCCGCCATTACGGGCATCGATCCGGGCTTGTACGAAGCGGCGACGATCGACGGCGCGAACCGTTGGCGCAAAGCCTGGCACATTACGCTGCCGGGCATGAGAATGGTCATCGTGCTGCTGGCCGTGCTCAGTCTGGGACAATTGCTCAACGCCGGCTTCGATCAGGTATTTAATCTGTACAGCCCGCAAGTGTATCAGAGCGGAGACATCCTGGATACGTTCGTGTACCGGATCGGTCTGCTGGAGGCTCAGTACGGGGTCGCCACGGCAGTAGGTTTCTTCAAATCGATCGTGTCGCTTGTGTTGATCTCAAGCGCGTACTATATCGCTTACCGTTTCGCCAAATACAGAATATTCTAGGAGGGTTCCGATGACCAGTCGTTCTTTCCAACCGGCGGATCCCTCTCCGCCCTCGTTCCGACGCGTCGGCAAAAGGTTCGATTGGTTTGCGTTGGCCAACTCGGCTTTTTTGATCGCGGTCGCACTGATCTGCATCCTGCCGTTGATTCATATTATCGCTTTGTCGTTCAGTTCGAGCGCAGCCGCGGCGGCCGGATACGTCAAGCTGTGGCCGGTAGACTTCACGCTGGCCTCCTATGAGTTTACCGCTTCGCGCAGCGCGTTCTGGGTATCCATGCTGACCTCGATTCAAAGAATTGCCATGGGCACGCCGCTGAACCTGCTGCTGACGATTCTCGTCGCCTACCCCTTGTCGAAGACGACGGAGCAGTTCCGATTTCGACTAGTGTACGCCTGGATCTTCTTTTTGACGATGCTGTTTAACGGGGGCCTGATTCCGTGGTATATTACGATTAAGCAGCTCGGCCTCCTGGATTCCATCTGGGCGCTGGTGCTGCCCGGGGCAGTGCCCGCCTTCAGCATCGTGCTGCTGCTGAATTTCTTCCGGGCCGTGCCCAAGGAGATGGAGGAGTCCGCCGTCATCGACGGCGCGAGCCAGTGGACAACGCTGTGGCGCATCTATGTGCCGATCTCTAAGCCCGCTATCGCCACTTTGGCTTTGTTCTCCATGGTCGAGCACTGGAACAGCTGGTTCGACGGGTTGATCCTGATGGGGGATCCGTCCCACTATCCGCTGCAAAGCTACATTCAGACCATCGTCGTTCAGATGAATCTCGGATCGATGTCGATGGAGGAGTTAAAGAACCTGGCCCGAATTTCCGATCGGACGCTCAAGGCTTCTCAAATCTTCCTGGGCTCTTTGCCGATCATCGCCGTTTATCCGTTTCTTCAAAGATTTTTCGTCAAAGGCATCGTGCTTGGAAGCGTAAAAGGCTAGCGCCGTCCGCGTCTCGGTTCAGTCGGCGGACGGAACCGGCCGCGCGACACTGGAGCGGGGGGAGAACACCGTGCGCCGAGAATTCTCTTTTCGCAATACGATCTTTATTCGACTCGTCGCGACCTTTATGCTGATCATGGTACCGGTTGCGCTTCTCGGAATTTACATTTATCAATGGGCGATTCGGACGACGAGCGAGGACATCTCCCGGACGGCCGAATCGCAAATCGCGTTTTATCTGAACGATCTCGAAAATGAAATCGAACGCATGAAGCTGCTGCAATACGGACTGCTGGAGGATACGGATCTGAACAAGCTGGCCATCACGTGGGAGACGATGGGAACCATCGACCGGATGGACAAAATCAATTCGGTCATCAACCGAATCCTTGCGATCCAGAACAGCAGCCGCTATATTCGGGACGTCAACGTCCACATCGGAACGATCGGCAAAACGCTGTCCGCGCTGGTCGGTCCCGGCGAGATCGACGAGGACAAGTTCATGGCCTTCGGCACGGAGTCGGTCCGTCGGAAGGTCGGAACCCGCCTGATCGATTGGAACGGCGAGCTTTACCTCAGCGCGGTCAATGCCAGAGGGAGCAGGGGGAGAGAGCCCCTCTTCATCGTTGAAATCGAACTGGACCGCCAGCGTCTGCAGGAGGCGCTGGGACAATTCAACACTTATCCGGACAGCGGCACCTTGCTGGCTTTCGGGAGCAACGGCTACGGAGTAAGCAGCGGAGCGAATTCGATTCGGGAAGGCGCGGCCGAAATTATCCGCCTTCTGGAGCAGTTTCCGAACGAAGGGTCGGAAACGTTTACTCTGGGCGGACAGAACTACTTCGTCTCGGTCGCCCATTCCGAGCGGCTGGAAATGTCCATCTACCGGTTGATCAACGATCGCATCGTCCGCAAGCCTCTGGACAAATTTTATTGGTTGGCCTGGTTGATTGCCGTTGGCGCAATCGGCATTATTTTTATTTACGCGTTATCCACCTACAAATTTATTCACAAACCGCTGCTCAAGCTGGTCAGAGGGTTCCGGCGGCTCGAAAGCGGCGATATGGATTTGACCATCGCGCACGAGACGAACGACGAGTTCAGATATATTTATAACCGCTTCAACCAGATGGTCGTCAATTTGCGATCGCTGATCGACCAGGCGTACAAGCAGAAGATTCTGACCCAGAAGGCGGAGTTGAAGCAGCTTCAATCTCAGATTAAACCTCACTTTCTTTATAACAGCTTTTTCATTTTGAATACGATGGCCAAGACGGGGGATACCGAGCGAATCGAGCTGTTCACGACGCAGCTGGGCGAATATTTTCGCTTCGTCACCCGGAACGCTTCCGACGAAATCGAGCTCAAGCTGGAGATTCGACATGCCCGGATGTATATGGAAATTCAGGAAATGCGCTTCTACAAGCGGGTACGGGCGAGCTTCGACGATCTGCCTGAGGAATTCGGGCGCCTGCGCGTGCCGCGCCTCATCGTGCAGCCGTTGATCGAAAACGCTTTCGAGCACAGTCTGGAGAAAAAAGCGAGGGACGGGCGAATCGACGTGCGTTTCGAGCTTCGCGACCGCTGGGCCTGCATCGTTATTGAGGATAACGGCAGCTTGAGCGATGAAGAGTTCGAACGGATTGTCCGAAAGCTTGAGTACGAGAATTCCGAATCCGAAACGACAGGGATCGTCAATGTGCACCGTCGCATCGCTTTCGCTTACGGCGGCGGCAGCGGGCTGAGCATCGCCCGGGGCGCGCTCGGCGGGTTGGAGGCGACGATCCGTATTCCGCTGGAGGAGGCGAAGCCGAATGTACAGGCTGCTAGTGGTTGACGACGAAGCGATCATCGCGGACGGCGTGACCGAAATCCTCGGGTCGCTGAATATACCGGGACTGGATATTTGCACGGCCTATTCGGGAATGGAGGCGCTGGACTGGCTGAACAGCACGCGCGTCGATATTGTGCTGTCGGACATCCGCATGCCCGAGCTGAGCGGGTTGGAGTTGATGGAGATCATCCATCGAAAATGGCCTCGCTGCCGTATCGTCTTCTTGACCGGCTACGACGATTTTGAGTCCGTTTATAAGGCGATACGCATGCAGAGCGTCCGTTTCCTGCTCAAGACCGAAGGATATGCCAAGTTGACCGCAGAAATTTTGGACGTCATTCGCGAGCTGGAGGACGCGAGAGACAAGGAGCTTCTTTTGCAGCAGGCGGCGAAGCAGCGGAGCCGTTTGGAGACGCTGGCCCAAGGCGAGTACTTCCGGCAATTGCTGGCCGGAGCGGAAAGCTCAAGCTTGGAGGAACGAAAGACCAATTTCCGCAGTCTGTCGATTCCGCTTTCAGGCGACGCGCCGGTGTTTCTGGTGCAGGGAAGTTTCCTGCGGTCCGCCTCCGCCGCTTCGTTCACGATGCGCCAGGAAAAGGCGCTGGACGCCAAATTTCTGGTGGACCGGTACTTGTCGGATCTGACGCAATGCGCGGGAATCGTCGATCGCTACGGAGACTTGCTGTGGCTCGTTCAGCCGAAGGACGAGGGGGCAGAGCGGGCGGCTTCCAGCACGGAGCTGGTGCGATTTTTGGAGGGGATGCTGGAGCTGGCGCAGGAAGCGTGCTCGAAGTCGCTTGGAGCGGAGATCGCTTTTACCTTGACCGATCGGGCTTGCTCGTGGGATCGGCTCCCGGCGGCGTATGATCGAATCCGGCAAATGCAGCATGGGCGAATCGGAGACGGCGCAAGTATGGTCATGACCGTTCAGGAATCATGCCGGGAGGGAACGGAGTCTTCGCGGGAGCCGATTCGCGGCGAGAGGTTCGAGAGACTTGCCGGCCATTTGGAGAGCGGCCGAGGCGAAGATTTTATTGCTCTGCTGAGAGAAATCCTTCGTCCCGTGCGGGGGAATCCGGAGGCCGACAAGCAACAAGCGATGGAGCTGTATTACTCTGCAGCGCTGGTTATGCTGTCCTATATTAATCGTCGGCAGCTGCAGGAGTGGGTGCCGGCGAACGGGCTGATGCAGTTCGACTCCCATGCCACCTGGGAGGAGGGGGCGGCTTATCTTGAAAGCGTTGCCGAAGCTCTGTTCGAGCGCAGGAGAAGAGGCGAGGGGAGCAGAGCCGCGGGTGCGATGGAGGAAATCGGACAATACGTCGAAGGGCATTTGGAGGAGGATCTGTCGCTCGTTCGGCTGGCCCGGCGGTTTCACTTCAATCCTTCGTACCTGTCCCGCGTCTTCAAGCAGGAGAACGGCATGAATCTGTCGGAGTTTATCGATAGGGCGCGATTGCGCAAAGCCAAGGAAATGCTTGCGCAAGAGGGGATGAGAATCAACGAGATCGGCGCTAAAGTCGGATATGAGTCGCCTCACTCCTTTACCCGTTTCTTCAAGAAATCGACGGGAACGACTCCGCAGGAATATCGTGAAGGGGCAAGGGGGCATGCCTGAAGGGGCGAAAGCCAACCGACCCAATTGTGAACTATAAATACCAGGGGATGCCTTGCTTGTCTTGTATGACTAGGAGACATCCCCTTCGCTACGGTAACGGAATTTATCGCTGCGATCCGAACATCCTGTTCAGATCACTGGATCTGCCACTGCTGGTTGTTGCTGCCGCTATCGCCCCATTGTCCTAATATAGAGCCGTTGCCGGTTCGGCCCATACCGTCCAGGTACAAGCCGGTCTGTCGATTTTTGAATCGGACGTTGCTTCCGGACGTTTCCATCGACCATTGTTGATTGTTGCTGCCGCTGTATCCCCATTGTCCGGCGTTATCTCCGTTTCCGGTTCGGCCCATGCCGTCCAAATACAAGCCCGTTTGCCGGTTCTTTATCATGACGTAGCTTCCCGCGGTTTCGATCGTCCATTGCTGATTGTTGGAGTTGCTGTCGGCCCACTGGGCGGCGTCGGCGCCGTTATGGGTCGAGGCCATGCCGTCGATGTAAAGTCCGGTAGCGACGTTGCGCAGTCGGACAAACCCGGAAGAAGCCGAACCCACTCTTACCAGCGAGGCGGATTCCATGGAGCGGTTGCCTTGAGCGTCCAACACGTATAGCTTGTAATTGCCGGCCGTCTGCGGAACGGCTATGGCGGTCGCCGTCCCGCCGGCCCTCGTCATGGTCGGTCCTTCCGCGAAATTCGTCGTTCCTGACGGCGCAAGCCAGACGGATTTGCCGGCGTCGGCCGCGGATCGAATGCCCAGCGTTGTCGAGCTGTTTACGAAGACGCTGGCGGGAAGAATGTAATCCTGCAGAGCTGCGCGCGACGGCGTCGCCAAGCTCCTGTACGGCTCTTCCAGTCCGGAATTCAAGGCGATGTTATAGGCGGCGATTGGCCATACGTTATCGGAATGAGCGCTCACGGACTGGATGACGCTGTCGGGCAGATTAAAGTTCGAAATTTTATTGACCGTCGCATAGTTTTGCGTGAAGGTCAGGTGATGCTTGCTGCCCCAATCGTCGGAGTTAAGCGTCCAGGTCAGCCCCGGATTCACGTTCAAGACATTATTCTGCATGGAAATATAGGCGGAGCCCTCGTCCGGATGCAGACCGTATTTGTGGCCGGCCGGCACGCCCCGAATGTAGTTGTGGCTGATCGTGGTGGTCGGCTGACTGCCGAGCGTGTAGATCGGACCGGAGTCGTCCAACACCTGCACCGTATCGATGAAATGGTTGTAGCTGATCGTGTTGTTGCGAGCCGTCGTAGTCGGAACCCCGGGTCGAACCGAACCGGACGATCCATTGAAATTCCACCAGCCCCAGCCGAGAGAGATGCCCGCCCATGGCGTTTTTTCGATCACGTTCTGTTGGAAACGCAACGTGTCGGTAAAGTAACCCGCGACGGCGGCGCTGCCGTTGAACAAAACCGCGGAATCGTAAATAGAATTGTTTTTGATGTCGATGTTCTCGCAAACGCTTTCAGAAGCAACCGTGAATTTCTCCCGATTCGTAGACGTATAATCTCCGATGTACACGTGCTGGGGGTGCCCCACGTTAATCGCCGACCCGGCCGAATCTTCGATCTTATTGCCGATTAACTGGGAATTCTTCACATCGTTGATCATGCTGATGCCGTCGGCCCCGGTATGCTTGACCGTATTTCCCTGCAGCAAAATGCCATCCGCGTTCGCCATTTGAACGATGCCCGGCATCAGGTCGACGTTTCGATAGTGATACGCATGAAAGTTTTGTCTCGCATACGCGCCGTTCGTCAAATTCCCTTGCTGCGCTTGCTTGTAGGAGGAACCGTCGATCTGGGTCAAATTCCAGTCTGAATGAAATAGAGTGAGGCCGGAGAAGGTCAGATTACGAACACGATTGCTCGTCGAATTCCCCTTGATTTGAAGGAGGGTCTCTACGTTGTTGGGGGCAAACACCGTTGCGGTCGTCATGTCTTCGGAAGGGCTTTTGTAGTAGTACACCGTTTGGTTCGTTTTATCGAAATAAAACTCGCCCGGCGCGTCCAGGAATTCGTAGGCATTCATAAGTTTATGATTTCCGTTGATCTGGAAATTCCCGTTGAAGGCGCCTTGGGCAATTGCCGCGCCGGGCTGCTGGAACAAGGCTACGCGATTGGAGCCGTTGACCGTCACCTGGCGAACTCCGACAATCGAGGTCGTCCATGTCGTCCTCGTTTCGATCTCGATATCTCCCTGATTCAAGGCGATCGCCGGAAAATCATTGAGATTGTAGCGGGCTCCGTCGCAATTCGACCCCGATTCCCATGCCCAGGGCGCTTGGCCGGCCGTCACGCTGTAGGAGCCGTAGCAGCCTGCCGAATTGACGGATTTGGCGGCCATGACCGCTCGCTTGTCATTCACGTATAGCGCGCGCAGCTTGTTGCCGCGGTTGAGGGGCGCCTTCCAGATGCTTCCGCTGTGCGGCGTCCATCCGGTGACTTCGACCCCGCCGTTGAGAACCGGATGCTCGTTCGGATAGGCCTGATAGAGAATACGATAGCCGTTCGTGCCGGAGTCGGCGGGCGTGAATTCGATCGCGCTCGTCACCGGATAGTTGCCGCCGCGAAGATGTACCACGATGTCGCCCGTCATGCTGCCGTTGACCGTTCGAACGACATCTCTGGCACGCTGCAAGGTTCTAAAAGGAGCGGAGAGCGTGCCCGGGTTGGCATCGTTGCCGTTGGGCGAGACGTAGTATTCGGCTTGAGCGGCCGCCGAAGCCGGAATCGGAACCGCAACGCTTGCCAGAAGCAGAGCAGAGAGGAAGAGCAGAATCGGCAAGGACAAGCGCCTTTCTCTTAACATCGTACTTAACAACATACTGTTTCCTCCTTAGTAAATGGATTTTCCGAAACAGAATGCAAGCCGATCTCTTCTCACCCCCTTCCCAGAGACACATTAACGGTCCCGGCGTTCCTTCAGCATCGCGCCCGCCGTCGGCGCTCCCGGCGTTATTTCAAGATCGCTCCCGCCGTCAGCGCCTGCTCGATCTTCTCGTTCCCGATCAGATAGACGATAATCGTCGGCAAGCTTGACAGCAGCATCGAGGCCGCAATCAATCCCCAATCGGACACTCCGACATTGACGAAAAACCCGAGCAAGCCGACCGTAAGCGGTCGAAACTGATCCTTGGAAGCGATAATGAAGGCGAGCGGAAACTCGTTCCAGATTCGCATGAATACCAACACGCTTTGCGTCACCAGCGCAGGCAGGACGATCGGGAAAATGATTCGGAAGAACATCTGGTACACGTTCGTCCCGTCTATGCAGGACGCTTCCTCCAATTCCTTGGGCAGCGTGCGCAGAAAAGCGTACAGCATCAGCACGCAGGAGGCGAGGGAAAATCCGGTGTACGGCAAGATGAGCCCCAGATAGCTCTCCTTGAGATGCAGCCCTTTAATTAATTGGAACAGGGGAATCACGACAACCTCGATGGGTACGATCAACCCGAGAGAAATATAGATCAGGGCCGTCCCGTTGAGCTTCCAGCTCATGCGGCTGAGGCAGTACGCCAGCATACTGCCTGCCATCAGCGTTAATACGATCGTTCCAGAGGTATAGATGAGACTGTTTTTGAAGTAAACAAAGAAATGATACTTCGACAATGCTTCGCTGAAATTCAACACGTCCCAGGATTGGGGAATGCCGAACGGATTATCGTAGGCTTCTCCTTTGTTCTTGAACGACATCGAGAGCATCCAGTACAAAGGAAACAAAAACGTGCAGACTACCGCCAGCCAAAAAACGCTCATGGTCGCTTTCAAGTCGAATTCCTCCTAATACTCCAGCTTTTCTCTTGCGACGAATCTTTGAATGAAGATGGAGATCAAGAGGCACTCCAGAACGAATAGGACGGCGATAGCGGTTCCTTTGCCGAATTGCGACGTTTCGAATGCGGTGTAATACATCTGGTAGACAACCGTTCTCGATAGATCGCCCGGGCCTCCGGACGTCATGACGCGCACGTGCGAATAAAAGGCCATCGAGCCCAAGACGGACAAAATCACGACGTAATGGATCACGTATTGCAATAACGGAATGGTGATCCGGGTGCTGACTTGCGCAAAGTTCGCTCCGTCAATCAAGGCCGCTTCGTAATACTGCTTCGGAATGGTCTTGATTCCCGTATAGAACAGCATCGCGTTCAAGCCGATGTATTGCCACAGAAACGTCAGGCCGAGGCTGGGCATCACCGTCCTCTGATCGGTCAGCCAAGAGCGGGTCCAGGATTCGAGCCCGACGGATTTCAATATGCCGTTAAACAGACCCCAGTTAGGTTCGTAGAATGCCACCCAAATCTGAGCGACGACCGTGACCGACAAGATCGCGGGGAACATGGCCGCAGATTTGAAAAAGCGACGCAGATTCGGCGTCTGGGTATCCATAATAAGCGCTAAGATCATCGATAACGGCAGGCCCAGCACGACGGAAATTCCTACAATTAAATACGTATTTCGGTGGGCGGTCCAGAAGGAAGAATTCGCAAACGCGTCCTTGTAATTATCCAAACCGACAAATCCCAAATTCCGGAATCCGTCATGCTCGTGCAAGCTCATCCAAATCTGAGGCAGTAACGGATATACGCAGAACACGGTAAACAACAGCAATGCCGGTGCGGCAAACACGAATATAGACATCCTAGTGCTGTAGTACTTATTCATGGTTCTCTCCAAGTTTTGAGTTGTGGTTTAGAATCCCCCGGCGGCAATCTCCGGGGGATTCTGCGCAGGCCGCGCGAAGAACAAGGGACGTCACTGAGTAAACCAAGTATTTTCTTTCCAGATCTTGTTCATTTCCTCTGCGAACGTATCCGCAGCGTATTGCCCCGTCAACAACCGGGCGCCTTGCGTCGAAAGCTCCGCCGACGTCCGCGCATCCAGCGAGTTCAAAGCGAGGGAGGCAATCTTGGTCGGAATGGGATTGTACCAGTCGACGAATTTCTTCATCAGCGGACCGGGCTCGGACGTCGCATTGCCCGTCTTCAAGGCAATCGGCGCTCCGGTCGATTCGAAGAATCGGGCGTCTGCCATGGCCAGATACTCGGCCAGCTTGATCGCTTCCTCCGGATGCTTCGTTTTGGCGCTGACCGCGTATCCGTTGAGCGGCGAACCCCAGAACTGAACGAACTGATTCGGATCGTATTTGTCGCTTGCGCTCGGGAACGGGAAGAAATCGACCGAGTCGTCGCTCGCCAGGTTCGGGAGCTCCCAAGTAAACATCCAGTACATGGCCGCCTTCTTGGAGGTGAACATCTCATTGGACGGACCGTAATCCAGATTGGCGATGCCTTCCGGGAAGACGCCTTCCTTGGCCAATTGCTCAATGCGGGATACGCCGGCTCTCACCGACGGGTTGTCGAAGTCCGTCTTATTGGCAATGAGGTCCATCATCGCTTGCGGGTCGCCGATTTGAATCATCTGCTGCAGCAGATACAGCTTCGGTCCCCACCCGTCCTTGCCTGGAGTAACCGCGGGCACGACGCCGCTGCTCTTGAGCTTCTTCGCCGCTTCGATCAGTTCGTCGAACGTTCTCGGCACCTGTGCGCCCGCCTGTTCGAACAGATCCTTGTGGTAGAAAATAACCGGCGTAAAATACGTGTCCGCTCCGGAAGACAAGCTATAAATCTTCCCGTCGATATGCTTTAGCGCATCGGGAACGGCATAGTTGTCGATAAATCCGTCTTCGGTGATCGCCGAAGTCAGATCCATAATGCTGCCCGTATTTTTTAATGGCGTGAAGTAGCCCGCATCGTTCCAGAAGACGTCGGGCATATCGTCCGAAGCGTTAAACGTTTTCAATTTGTTCGCCATATCCTCGCCGCCGCCGCCCGGCTCGAATTCGACTTCGATGTTGGGCAGCGCTTCGGCAATGCCGGGCTTGATATAATTCTCCATGATCTTGTTGCGATTCTCGTCCGTCGTGATCGTGATGACTCTCAGCTTCACCTTCTTCTCGCTGTTCGCCGGCTTGCTTTCTTGGGTTGCCGCCTGAGACGGCGTCGTTTCGGAAGATTGGGCTTCGTTATTCGAGCCGCATGCCGATGCAAGAAGCACCATCCCCGACAGAATCGTCATGCCGAATACCTTTGATGCCTTTTCCATGAAATGACCTCCTGATTCTATTTGAAAGCGGTATCAAACCTGAATTCATTGTAGGATTCCCCGTCAATTAAATACAGAGATTATTCTTCGTCGGGGAGGAATTTTGTAGGGGGATTGCCAAAAAGGCGCTGCAAGCCTCGTAAAAGAGTCTCGCAGCGCCTCCGTCCGAACCGGATTAGTCGACGTTCTTCACGTACTTGCCGGGGGTGATTCCGATATATCGCTTGAAGCACTTGCCGAAATAATTCGCATCCGCATACCCGACCCGACTTGCGATGGACTGAACGACCTTCTCTCCCCGGTCGAACAGCTCCTTCGCTTTGGAGATGCGAACCTCGGTCAAGTAGTCGTTGATCGTCGTCGAGGTTTCCTTCTTAAACACGTAGCAAAGATGGTTGTAATTCATATGCACGCTCTTCGCGATATCTTCGATTCTCAGCTCCTCGTTTCCGTAATGCGTTTGGATATAACGCTTCACTTCCTCCACGACTTTGAGCGCTCTCGATTTTTTATTGCCGTGCACCTGCTCCATGACCTTGAAGATCAGGCTGCGGATCCAGCTTTCCAGCTCGTCGAACGAGCTCATCTCCTGAATGCGCTGCATGAGATCGGGGCGGGGAGTATGCGGAAACACCTGCTCAAATCCGAGCGACGTCTCTCCCAGAAACTCCAGACAGGTCGACACGATCTCCAGGCTGGCCACGAGCAGCATTTCCATGGTCGCGCTTCCATGGCGCGCATTTTGAAAGAAATCGGCAAGCCAGGCCTCCGTCTCGGATAGATTACCGATTCGCATGCACATCAGAAGGCCGCTTCTCTTCTCGACGGAGAACAAGCTTCCCTTCATTCCGGACTCGGCGACCGCGGAATAAGGAATGACCTGATCGCCTCCCCGGACGAACCGATGCCTCAGAGCGAATACCGCTTCTTTATAGGAAACCGATAGATTCGCGAATCCAGGATAACCGTTGCCGACGCCGACCGTTACCGTAGTCCCTAATGTCGTCCGGACGGTCCGGAGAAGACCTGCCAGGATCGGCTCGAAGCTTACGTTCGATTCCTCGGAGCTCCCAACGATCATCGCAAAACGATCTTGAGAATCGAAACAGCCGGCCAGGGAGTCGCGGCTTGGCATCGTCCCTTCCGCAATGTCCCGAATGGCGTGCCGGCGAACCGTGCTGCCCTCTTCGGAATCGGTCGGCTCGTTCTCGTCGAAGTAGATCACGACGACTCGATAGAACGGAGCGCTCAATTCGATCCCCGCATCCCGCAGCCGTTCGGCGACGGACGCGGGAGCTCTGTCCCAGCTGCCCTGGAGCCACTCGTTCAGCAGCCGATCCCTCACCGCCGGCATGCTCTCTTCCGCCTGCCGCTTCAGGCTCTCGAGCTCCAGGCTCACGGACCGCTCCTTCTGAATAAGCGCCTTGAGATCGAGTAAGGAGCTTCGCAATTCATTCTCGTCGATCGGCTTGAGCACGTAATTGAACACGCCGAGCTGGACGGCCTGCTTGGCGTACGCAAATTCGCTGTGTCCCGTCAGCACGATGAATTTCGCCGCAGATTCGTCTAGCCTGGCATTCCGAATCAATTCCATCCCGTCCATGATGGGCATATTGATATCGACCAATACGACGTCCGGTTCGATCTCGGCCAGCAGCGCGAGCGCTTCTTTGCCGTTCTTCGCTTCTCCGGCGAGGCGAAAGCCCAATGCCTCCCAAGGAAGCGATACCTTCAAGGCTTGTCTAAAGTAATATTCATCATCGACAATCAACACGTTAAGCATGTCGCACCTCCTTAGGCTGTACGAACGGCAAATGAATGACGACCTTCGTGTATTCGCCGATAACGCTCTCCACTTCCAGTCCGTAGCGGTCTCCGTATAGGATTCGGATTCGGTTATGAACGCTTTTGGCCCCGAAGCTGCTCCTTTCGCCCTGGCTGCCGCCCTCCTGCAGGATGGCCTTGATTTGCTCTGCCTCCATCCCCGCTCCGTCGTCCACAATCTCAATCCGGACCTCGTCCTCGTGCCGGTAGCCGACAATCCGCAGCAAGCCCTTTTCCGTTTTCCTCTTGAGTCCGTGATAGATCGCGTTCTCCACGATCGGCTGCAGCGTCAGCTTCGGAATCGGGCAGCCCAAGATTTCATCGTCAATCTCCAGCTTCGATTCCATATACTCCACGTAGCGCAATTGCTGGATTTGCAAATAGCTTTGCGTTAATTGCATCTCCTCTCTTATCGTAATGATATCGCTGCCTTTGCTTAAGGAGATTTTATAGAAATCGGCCAATCCCTTCGCGGCGGCGGCCGCTTCCGACTTCATATCCAGCTTGACAAGCGACAGGATCGTTTCGATCGTATTGTACAGAAAATGGGGCTTCAGTTGAGCTTGAAGCAGCTTAAACTCGATCTCCGCTTTCGTCCTCTGTTCTTCTACGTTCTCGGCCATCAACGCTTCGATCCGGTCCATCAAATTGTTGAATCCGTCGCTTAAATATCCGATTTCGTTCTCGGACCGATACAAGCTTCGGACGTTCAGCCGTCCGTTCCGAATATCCCTCATCGTCTTGGCAAGCCGAAGGATCGGCCTCGTGATGGAGCGCGATAACAGAAACGCTACGGCCAGCGCCAGCAACAAGCACAGCGTGCCGATGCGAAGGATGACTTGATTGATCTCTTTGCGTTCCGCCGTGATTTCATCTATAGGGAGAACGCTTACAATCGTCCACTGCAAAGGCTCGAACGGGTTGGTCGACACGAGCACCGTCTCGTCTTCTCCGGCATGAATAAAGCTTGCGTTGTCCCCGTTCAATTCCAAATCCGAGATGGAGGCCGCCTCGTCGAAGCTTCGGTGCAGATTCTCTTTGTCCTGAGAGGAGATGATTTTCCCGCTCTTCTCCAGAATAAAAAACTTGCCGCCTTTATAGTTCATCTCCCGTTGATAAATGGATGCGATAACGGCTTCCTTCACGTACAGAACGACCAATCCGATCGATTTCCCGGTATCCTTATGAATGACGGTTTTCGTCACGGCAAATACGGGCTCATGCCCTTCATAACGAAACTTGAAATCCAACAGCCCCGTCCAGATCGGCACATTGGAACGGCCTTCGAGACTGGTCCCGAACAAGCGTGCCGCGAAGTCGTTATCGGCAAAGCCTACGTCGACCCATTGGCGGTTCGCGGTCAGAATGCTTGCCGCTTTAATATTGGTATTGGGCTCGACGATATTGCTGATGACCTCCGAAAGCGTTTTCTTCATCGACAAATTTTCCAGCCCGCCTGCCGAGCGAGAGGCGGAGACGTCCTGACCGTTTAGAAAGTCGTTGTACAGCTCGCTTTGCAATCTGTAATCGGTAGCCAGTATTTTCGAATAGTCTTCCACGGTCGAGATCAAAGTGTGCAGATTGTTCTCGATGAGCACGAGCTCCCGCGACGAGTTGTTTTCCGCTTTCTCGATAATGGCGTTCTGAGATACGAGGTTGGCGAAGACGGCAAGCGTGGTAATGGAGATAACGATAATGAAAATAGCGGCAATGAAAATTTTGTTTTTAATCGAGATCCCGCTGAACGATTGCGAAATCCACCCCATCGAAATGCCTTCCTTTATAACAAATTTATTCCATTATGCGCTTTCGGGCGGGAGAGCACAACCCTCTGTTAGGCAGCGTGTGATAGCGGCGTCACTGACGTTCCCGCGTAAGAATGCCGCTCATCTCGTCGATTCAGAGCGCATGAACGCTTATGTTAATAGGCTGTAGCCATAAACTGCCGGGCCGGGGCTTCCCGTCCCATTTTTTCGGCTACAGCGGCTGTTCGCCTGCGTAGCGCGACTTGTACTCGGACGGAGTCATCTGCATATGCTTTCTGAACTGCTTGGAGAAATAGCTCAAATGCTGAAACCCGCTTTCCAGAGCGGCGTCGAGCACGCTGCAGGAGCCCGTTTGAAGCAGCACCGCCGCGCTGTTCACGCGGAGCAGATTCAGGTATTCCAGCGGCCTCAGTCCCGTTAGCTCCTTGAAGAGGCGGCAGAAGTGGGAGGGAGACACCGAGGCGATGCCGGCCAACTCCTCCAAGGTGATCGCCAGCTTGTAGCGGGCATCCATATAGCCCAGAACGGGGATGATGTTGTCCCACTTCTGGCGTTTTCTCGCCAGCTCCCGATCGTACCGGCTTCTGGGGATCAGATGCGGGTAAATCCGGGCGATAAACTGCAGCAATTGGCCTTTAAGCAGCAGCTCGAAGCCCGGCTCCCGTACGCGGTCATCCTCGATCAGCCCTTCGATCAGACCGCGCAATGCGGCCTGGTGTCCCGGAATCAGAGGGGGGAACAGATAAGCTCCTGTCAGCAGGGGGTTCAAATAGTCCTGGCACCGGTCCGGTTGAAGGCTCGACAGCGAGGAAAGCTTGAACACGATCGCGCTGTAGGAGCAGCCTTCGGGCGCGTGCGAGCTGCCCGAATGAAGCTCGCCCGAATTGACGACGACGCAGTCGCCCGCCCCGACGGCGTATTCGGCGTGGCTAACGGTGAAGATGCCGCTCCCTCTGCGGATATAGATCACCTCGATCTCCTCATGCCAATGGAGCGGAAGAATTTGCGGATGGCCGCGCTCGTAGTCGACGTGATAGACGGCGAACGCAAATTTGGAGGAGCCGTGAACGGCTTTCTCGCGGAAGCGGTATTCCAGCAATGGTCTGACCTCCTTGCGATCAATATTGCGCTAATTCAAAGCAATATTAAGTTAGATTATACCTCATAATCGCAATATCATGTTCCTTATAAGGACGGGAGGCTTTTCGTGCCCGTCGGATAAAGGAGGAGCAAACATGAGGGTCTCGAACGCCGTCCGCATGCCGGACGGACTCTTGCTGGAAACCTCGAACGGAAGAATGAAGCTGACGCCCTATTCGGACGGCATCGTTCGTGTTCAGTACACGCTGGAGCCGGATTTCGGCTTGGCGGAGAGTCTGATGATCATTCGCGGTCCGGAAGCCGGCGTCGAGTTTTCGGTAGACGACTGGGAGGAGGACGTGAGCTTGCGGACGTCCCGATTGACGGTGCGGATCGACAAGCGCACCTCCGCTTTCGCGTATTACGACGCGCAAGGGGAATTGCTGGCGAAGGAGCCTTCCCGCGGCGGTAAAACGCTGGACCCGATCGAAGTCATGAAAGCCGTGTTCGACGATAGCGCCGGTCTCGAAACCGGGCAGGGAGCGGACGGGCTGAGAGTCAGGGCGGGCAAGGTCGGCAATATCGCGGACAGGAAGGCTTACCGGACCCGGCTGGCGTTCGAATGGGCCGAAGGCGAGGCATTGTACGGCCTAGGTTCCCATGAGGAAGGCATGTTCAATTTGCGAGGCAAGCATCAATACCTGTATCAGCAAAATATGAAAGCGGTTGTCCCCGTCCTTGTATCGACCCGAGGCTACGGCATTCTCGTGGACAGCTATTCGCTCATGAAGTTCCGCGACGACGATTTCGGGTCCTATTTGTCCACGGAGGCGGACGACGAGCTGGATTACTATTTCGTATTCGGTCCCGAGCTGGACGAGGTGGTGCACGGCATCCGTTCATTGACGGGGAAGGCGCCGATGCTGCCGAAATGGGCGTTCGGGTACGTGCAGTCCAAGGAAAGGTACGAATCCCAGCAGGAGCTGATCGAAGTCGTAACGGAATACCGTCGGCGCGGGCTTCCCCTTGGCTGCATCGTACTGGACTGGAAATCCTGGACCGGAGAGCTGTGGGGACAGAAGACGCTGGACCCGGACAGGTTTCCCGATCCCGAAGGCATGATGGAGGAGCTGCACCGGCTGAATGCCAGGTTGATGGTTTCCGTCTGGCCCATCATGAATCCGGACAGCGACAACCACAAGGAGATGACCGAGCACGGCTGCCTGCTGGGCAATCGCGCGACCTATGACGCTTTCCAGGAAAAAGCCCGCGGACTATACTGGAAGCAGGCGAACGAAGGGCTGTTCTCCAAGGGCGTCGATGCTTGGTGGTGCGACTGCACGGAGCCCTTCGAGGCGGACTGGAAGGGCGCCGTCAAGCCCGATCCGGAGGAGCGGCTGCTCATCAATACCGAGGAGTCCAAGCTTTATCTGGACCCCGGGCGGATCAACGCCTATTCGCTGCTGCATTCCCGGGGACTCTACGAGGGACAGCGCGGCGCGACCGACCGCAAGCGGGTCGTCAACCTGACCCGTTCCGCCTACGCCGGACAGCATCGCTACGGCACGATTACATGGTCGGGCGATGTCTGCGCCACGTGGGACACCCTGCGCAAGCAGATTCCGGACGGGCTAAACTTCTTCTCCAGCGGCTCTCCCTATTGGACGACGGACATCGGCGGCTTCTTCGTTCGCAACAAGCCGGAGCTGTGGTTCTGGAGCGGAGACTACGACGAAGGCGTCGAGGATCTGGGGTATCGGGAGCTGTATGTGCGGTGGTTCCAATTCGGCGCCTTCCTGCCGATGTTCCGCTCGCACGGCACCGATACGCCGCGCGAATTGTGGCGCTTCGGGGAGCCGGGAGAGCCGTTCTACGACGCGCTGGACGCGTTCCTGCGCCTGCGTTACCGGCTGCTTCCGTACATCTATTCGCTGGCCTTCCGGGTGCATCGGGACGACTATACGCTGACGAGAGCGCTGGCGTTCGATTTCAGGCACGATCCCCGCACTTACGACATCGGCGACCAGTTTATGTTCGGACCCGCTCTGCTTGTGAACCCCGTGACGAGACCGATGTATTACGAGAGCGGCTCCGTCCCTCTGGAGGGCGTCGACAGAACGAGAAGCGTCTATTTGCCGCAGGGCGGCCAGTGGTTCGACTTTTGGACCCACCGGGCCTTCGAAGGGGGGCAGGTGCTGGAAGCCGAGGCGCCGCTGGATCGCATTCCGTTGTACGTCCGTTCCGGCTCGATCGTGCCGATGGGCGGCGACGCGCAGCATTCGGGAGACGACGTCGCGGCGCCGCTGCATATCCGGATCTACGCCGGCCGGAACGGCTCGTTCGCCTATTACGAGGACGAGGGGGACGGCTACGGCTACGAGAAGGGGGATTTCGCCCTGACGTCCATGGAGTGGGACGACGAGGGCAGACGATTCACGATCGGCGAACGGCAAGGCGAATATCCCGGCATGAACCCGATGCGGGATATCGAGCTGCATCTGATAGCGGCTCCGGGCTCCGGCGGCTCCGCACCCGCACACGAGATCCGCAGAATTCGTTATACCGGCAAGCGCATAGAAACGACTTTCGCATGAATTGCAATCTCGAGGTCGCGGAGCTGGATCAGGCGAGCCGGCTTTTGTATTCGGTCGGGGTCATACCGGTGAATTGCTTGAAAATCCGGCTGAAGTAGAACGGATCGGGGTAGCCGACGGCTTCCCCGACCTCCTTCACGGTAAGCTCGTTCTTCAGGGACAGCAGATGCTTCGCTTCGTTCATGCGGAGGGACATCATATATTTGGACGGCGACTCGCCTGCGTATTTCAGGAAGATTTTGCTCAGATGGGGCGCGTTGATGTTAAAGCGCTTGGCCACCTCCTCCAGACTGATATCTCCGGCGTAATTCGCCTTGATGAACTCCTCGACCGATTTGACGATTTCCTCGGCCGTATATTGCCTGTTCGATAGCGGGCTCAGTGACTTCACGGCGGATCTTTCGCCGGCGATCCGGATTTTGAGCCGCGAGAGCAGGTCCTCCAAATCCTTTTTTTTGACCGGCTTCAGCATGTAGTCGATTACGTTCATTTTAAGCGCCTGCCGGGCGTATTCGAACTCGCCGTAGCCGCTGATGACGATTTTTTTGACTGCCGGATACGCCCGTTCTACGGCATGGATCAAACCGATGCCGTCCAGAACGGGCATATGAATATCCGTAATGAGGATGTCGGGAACCTGCCGATCATGCAGGAACCGAAGGGCGCTTTCCCCGTCGGGCGCGGCCAGGACGACCCGGAACAGCGGATCGGCCTCCTGGATTTGGCGGACAAGCGTTCTCAGCAGCAGCGGCTCGTCTTCGGCGATGACGATGTTGATTTCGTTCAAGCGGGAATCCCCCTTTAACCTTTGGCGAGCAGCGGGCCTCCGATGGAGACGACCGCGCCTCGTCCGGGCAGATTGCGGATCTGAAAATGCATCTGGCTGCCGTAGTGCAGCCTTAACCGAATATAGACGTTAAGCAGTCCCATTCCGTGAAGTCTCAGCGCCGGCAGCACCTGGGTCCGTTCGATATCCCGGACCTGCTCGTAGAAGCTCGCAAGCTCGTGTTCGTCGAAGCCCGGTCCGTTATCCTCCACTTCGACGATCCAGCGGTTGTCCGCGATCTTTCCCCGGACTGAGATTTGCCAGGGAGGGCTCGTTTTCGTTCCGTATTTTAATGCGTTTTCAACAAGGGGCTGAATGATGATTTTCGGAATTTGAATTTGCCGAAGGGAGGAATCCAGCTCCATGGCGCTGACGAGCATGTCGCCGTAGCGAAGCTTCATGCAGCCGAGATACGTCTCGGTATAGCTGATTTCCGTGCGGATGTCGACCGGCCCGTCTTCGTCGTCGGCAATGTAGCGCATCATGTCCGACAGATTGTCGCACATGGCGATGATCTCATCGTGCATTCTTTCGTAAGCCATGGCGCTGATCGTCGCGAGGGAGTTATACAGGAAATGAGGATTCATCTGGGACTGGAGCGCCGTCATCTTCGCTTGCATTTCCTGCGTCCGGGCCAGCAGCAACTGGTCGAACGAATCCTTCAACCTGGCATTCATTTTGATGAACGACGCGTGAAGCCGATCCCACTCGTTGAGGCCGCTGTTCAGCTCGGCGGCGGGGCCGGACACGATCGACTCCAGGTTCATTGACTTGATCGTTCTGTTCAGCGCGTTCAGAGGGCTCGTGATTTTCTTGGAAGCGAAATACGACAGCACGATCAGAAAAGCAAGAATGACCAGCGTAACGAGCAGCGCCAGACGGGTGAAGTGGTTCAGCGGCGCCAGCAGCGCTTTGTTGGAAATCATGACCGCCAGGTTCCAATCCGTCAGCTCGGAATGCTTAAGCGTCAGCAGCAGCTTGTCGTTCGTCTCCGGGTCGTCGAGATAGACCCGCTTGTCGAAGGAGACGCCGGAGCCCTCGCTCAGCAGGCCTTGTACGGTGAGCAGATCCTGTTCGGAATGCGAATAGGGGTACAGGATCTCTCCCGAATTCGTATAGACCAGCACCTGCTCGAGAGAAGGGTTGTTCCGGGCCAACTGGTTGAAGCCGCCGAACACCTTGTTGTAGCTCTGCTTGACCTCCGCAATGCCTCGCGGCGCATCGTATTTATCGGAAAAATAACGAAACAGGGACAACGACGCGCTGTTGGTTGCGTTAGCCGCGCCGCTCCCCGATTGCGTCAGCATCAGCACCTTCTTCTTCTTGTCGCGCATGACCTCGTCGTACCAGATCTGCTCGCCGACCTCCAGCTCCTTCTGGCTGTTGTCGAACCCGACGCCGATCGAAAGGCCGGAAAACAGGTGGAGGTACACCTGCTGAACCGGATAAGACGGCCCGACGAGGGCGACGAGAATATCGTACAGGTCCGTCTGCGGCTTGCGGAGGGGGTTCATATTCGGTTCGCTCGGGGAGGGAGAGGCTCCTTCCGAAGCCAAGGTTTCGAACTCCAGAATGCGATCCGAGATCAAATTCGAGTACAGGATGCTGACCGATACGGAATCCAGCTTCTGCACTTCCAGTTCCAATTGCTTTTGCAGCGACGCCGACAGCTCGGAGATGGCGTTGAAGGCTTGCATTTTCAGCTGGTTCGACGACCACAAATAAAACAGCGCGAAAATGATCGCGATGCCGGCCACGATAATTGAAGAATACGTTAGAAACAAAATGGAGCGGATGGAACTCGGTTTCCGGAACAACGATCGCTCACCCGTTTTCCATAAGAATTGTTACTCATTGTGCACCCATCGGGAAGGCGTTGTCAACTCCCGGAAAAATAGTACAACAAAACGCACAAACATCTGCATGGAGTGAATGGCAACGCTTAACTATAATGAATTCTGTACCAATTGAATACGGTTACAAAATGTAGACGAAGGGGAGTTAGGCATGAAGAAAGCCATGAGCTTGTTCCTGACGCTTGGCCTGACAGGCGGGCTGCTCACCGCCTGCGGGGGCTCCGGCGCCGATCGCAATCAGGAAGCCTCGCCTCAGAGCTCCGTTGCTCCGAGCGCAAGTGCGAGCGCGACGGAGAGCGCCGCGCCGCAGAAGAGGGACGTAACGCTGTCCTATCTGGCCAGCCAGGATTGGATCAAGGATCCGGAAATGAAGCTCGCCGAGAAATTCGAAGAGCAGACGGGCATCCGTATCGATTACCAGATCGTGCCTTCGGATCAGTACTTCAACGTTCTGAAAGCCAAGCTTGCAGCGGGAGAGGCGCCGGATATTTTCGGAGGGCAGAGCGGCAAGTTCGATCTGGGCCTGCTCTACGACGTAGAGAATAACGCGGTTGACCTGTCGGGCGAGGAATGGGTGCAACGAGAGGATCCGCTGTTCATCGAGCAGGCAACGTGGAATTCGAAGGTGTACGGGCTGACGATCTGGGATCCGAGCTCGAGCTGGATCGTCGTATACAACAAGAAAATCTTCAACGACCTCGGCCTGAGCGTTCCCCGGACGTACGACGAGTTCCTTCAGGCGTGCGAAGCCATTCGGAAGTCCGGAATTACCCCGATCTATGAGCCGGTCTCCGACGGCTGGCATCACGTACTGTGGTTTCCCGAGCTCGGCGTCCGCTATGAGGAGCAGGACCCCGGTCTGGCCGACAGGCTGATCTCCAACGAGCAGACCTTCGAGAGTTCCGCGGTGCTCGAGCAGGCGCTGAATCAATTCAACGAGCTGGTGCAGAAGGGATACTTCGGCGACAACGCGCTTTCCAACACCTACGCCGACACGGAGAAAAATATGGCTGAAGGCAAATATGCGATGACGGTCTACAACATCGGCTTGCCTGCCCAGATCGAGAATGCGGTTCCGGGCAGCAGCGCGGAGGATTACGGATTTTTCCCGATCCCGCTGAACGATAATCAGTCCTTGAACGTCAATCCCGCGGCGCCGAGCAAGTTCATCTCCAGCAGCTCCAAGCACGTCGAAGAAGCGAAAATGTTCTTCTCGTTCCTGACGGAGCAGGAAAATCTCCAATACCTGCTGGACAACGAGCCGAAATTCACGGCGCTGAATTTCTCCGGCGTGCAAGCGAAATACAACGCCGAACAAAAAGCGTTCTTCGATGCGTACGGGATGAAGACGGGAACCGTCTACCAGACGGCCATCAACTATTTGAATCCGCAATGGATGGACATCGGCAAGGATATGACGGCCATGATCAGCAATCAGATGACCGCGAAGGACGTCCTCAAGAGCATCGACAAGAGGCGGGCTCAGCAAGCCAAAGCCGCGAAGGATCCGAATTGGCAATAAAGCACCAGGAGCGTCGAACGACGGAGAGGCTCGATTCCGGGCCTCCCGTCCCTTCATGCTTAGTTTGAAGAAGAACGGGGAATTGAACCATGAGCAAGCGAATGTATCCGTTTTATTTTATTGCCGTCGCATTGGGCTTCTATGTTGTTTTTGCAGTCGTCCCCAGTCTGATGGGGCTGTACTACTCCTTAACCGACTGGAGCAGCTTCACGAGAGAGATTAACTTCGTCGGCCTGGACAATTTCAAGACGATCTTCTCCAAGGATGAAAATTACATGCACGGCATTCAAAATACGCTGGTGTTCACGGTCTCCACGATTGTCCTGAAGACGGTTTTCGGCTTGCTGCTGGCCGTTCTTGTAAACAAGGGGATCAAATTCAAAAATCTGCATCGCGTCATCCTCTTCATGCCTTCGATCATTCCGATGCTTGTCGTCGGGATTATTTTCAAATCGGTGTTCGAACCGCAATACGGCTTGATCAACGAGGCTTTGCGGGCGGTAGGGCTCGAGCAATGGACACAGCATTGGCTGACCGACATTCGTTGGGCGTTCAAATCGATTATCGCGGTCGACGTATGGAAGGGCGCAGGCTATATTATGGTGATTTTGCTGGCCGGCTTGCAGGCGGTCCCGCATTCGTATTACGAGGCAGCCGATATTGACGGGGCCGGTGCCTGGATGAAGTTCAAGCAGATTACGCTGCCGCTGCTCATGCCGTCCTTAACGGTAACGACGGTGCTCAATCTGCTGTACGGGCTCAAAGTATTCGATACGGTGTACGTGCTGACGAACGGAGGCCCAGGCTATGCGACGGAAGTGGTGTATACCCAGGTGTTTAGTCAGTTCACCCTCGGGAGCTACGGCGTGGGGACGGCCTTGATTACCGTGTTGTTTATCGCGATGGCGGCGTTGGGGTATTTTGCCGTCAGGCTGATGTCCAGAGAGGAACAGACCGGATGAACATGACTAAACGGCTTAAATCGATCCTGATGAATATCGCGGTCGGGCTGTTCAGCCTCGTTTGCCTTATTCCGATTTTGCTCATCGTGATTAACGGCTTGAAGACGGCTCCCGAAGCTTCGTCCATGAGCTTTCATTTGCCGAAGACGCTGGCCTTCGACAACTTTTCCGTCGTCGTGGAGAAGGGGAAGCTGGGCCAATCCTTCCTTAACAGCTTGCTCTATTCCGGCTTGGCCTCGGCGCTGTGCATCTTATTCTCGTCCATGGCCGCCTACTCGCTGTCCCGCAACAAAACGCGCCTGAATCGTTTTCTCTTTCTGTTTATTCTGCTCGGCATTGCACTACCGATCAATTATTTCACGCTGATCGACGTGATGAAGTGGACGGAGCTGATCAATACGAGAGCGGGCATCGTCGTCCTGTACATGGTGACCCAGATTCCGTTCAGCGTGTTTATTCTGTACGGCTTTATCGGCGGCATTCCGAAGGAACTGGACGAAGCGGGCGTCATCGACGGGTGCGGTCCCCAAAGGCTGTATTTCTCCGTTATCTTTCCGATGCTTCAGCCCGCGGCGGTAACGGTATTTATCCTTTCATTCCTCAATACGTGGAACGAATTTCTGCTTCCGCTCTACTACTTGAACAGCGCGAGTAAGTGGCCGATGACGTTGGCGGTATACAACTTCTTCGGACAGTTCCAGCAGTCCTGGAACTTGGTCAGCGCGGATATCCTGCTGACGATTCTGCCGGTCGTGGTCGTATACTTGCTCGGGCAGCGCTTCATTATTTCGGGTATGACCAGCGGCTCGGTGAAAGGTTGAGGGGGGCTCAATCGGGAAAAATACGGAAATGCGCTTCCCTTTTAGCCGATGCTGGCTTAATGACGGATACGCACGAAGCCATCGGGCCGGTTAGACCGGACCGATGGCTTCTTTGCGCGCGCCGAATTAGCGATAATCGACAATCTTTAAAAATGACAACGCTTTCTTAAGAATGTTGGCTTTCAACGCTACCTTCCCGAAAGGTACACTTAAGGCGAAGGGGGAGCAGATATGGAACTGGATACGCGGGTAACGAGAGCCGCCGGAACGAGCGCGGGGCAGGCGCAGTTTTGGAAGCGGTTCAAAAAGCAAAAAACGCTGCATTTGTTCGTCGGGCTCGGCATGATTTTCTTATTGATTTTCGCCTATACGCCGATGTTCGGCATTCTTATGGCTTTCAAAAATTATTCCATTTCCATGGGGATCAAGGGAATCTTTACGAGCGAGTGGGTCGGGTTAAAGCACTTCGACGAGTTCGTGAACGACTATCAGTTCGGGACGATCGTTCGCAACACGCTGGTGTTGAGCTTCCTTAAAGTCATTTTCGCGTTTCCGGCCCCGATCCTGCTGGCAATTCTATTGAACGAAGTCAAGAACTTGCGATACAAGCGCTTCGTGCAGACGGTCAGCTATTTGCCGCATTTCATCTCGTGGGTCGTCGTCGTCGGCATCGCTTTCGCCTTCCTGTCGACAGACGTCGGGATGGTCAACAAGGCCCTTCTCGGACTCGGCCTGATCGACAAGCCGCTGGACATTCTGACCAACCCCGATTATTTCTGGGGACTCGCGGTCGGAAGCGCCGTGTGGAAGGAAATGGGCTGGTGGACGATCATCTTCCTGGCCGCGATCGCCGGCATCAACCCGTCGCTGTACGAGGCGGCGCAGATCGACGGAGCCGGACGCCTGGCTCGCATTCGGCACATTACGTTTCCCGGCATGAAAGGAACGATCGTCGTCGTTCTCATTCTGACGATCGGAAGCATACTGGGCGGGGGGCTGGTCGGCTCGAACTTCGAGCAGGCATTCCTGTTCGGGAACAGCATTAACAACCCGACCTCGGAGATCGTGCAGACCTATGCCTTCAAGGTCGGCTTGCGGGACGGAAGGTTCTCCTATGCGGCCGCGATCGATCTGGTCCAGTCCGTCATTTCCGTTATCCTGATCTTCTCCAGCAACTATATCGCCAAGCGAACGTCGGGCTCAAGTCTATTCTAAATAAGGAGGGTCGGGCATGCCGCTCAGTCAAAAACAAAAGGATCGCATCATGGATACGTTCGTCTACGCGCTTCTGTTCATCATGATGCTGTCGATGCTGTATCCGTTCTATTACGTCCTGATTCTTTCCTTCAACAAAGGAACCGATTCGCTTCTCGGAGGCGTCTATCTGTGGCCGCGAACCTTTACCTTCGAGAATTACGCCAGATTTCTCGACGATCCCCACTGGTATCGGGCTTTCCTGGTGACCGTCGTGAGAACGCTTGCGGGCACCGCGCTCGGGGTCATGTTCACCTGTCTGGTGGCGTACGGATTGTCGCATCGGGACCTGCTGTTTCGTAAAAGCTACTTCACGATCATTATTTTCGCGATGTATTTTTCCGGCGGTCTGATTCCGTACTACGTGGTGCTGCGCTCGGTCGGGCTGCTGAACACGTTTGGCGTCTACGTGATTCCCTCCATGCTGAGCACGTTCTTCCTGCTCATCGCCATTTCGTTCTTCCGCGAAATTCCGGTCGAGCTGAAGGAATCGGCGCATATCGACGGGGCCGGCGAGCTGGTCATTTTCTACCGGATCATCCTTCCCGTCTCGATGCCGCTGATCGCCACCATGTCGCTTTTCATGGGGGTCGGTCAATGGAATTCGTGGCTGGACTCCGCTTATTTCGTGCAATCGGAGAGCTTGCGTACGCTCGCCTTCCGGATGATGGAGGTTATCAACAAAAGCAACTCGCCGATGGACGCCATCGCCATTGCGAACAGCGCCTCCGCGGGCGTCACCAGCTATTCGCTCCAGGTAGCGGCCATGGTCGTATCGATCGCGCCTATCGTATGCGTGTATCCGTTTCTGCAGCGATTTTTCATCCAGGGCATTATGTTGGGCTCCGTAAAGGGTTGATGGAAAACGTTAATAGGTTGCCATGATATTAAAGCGCTTGCTTTAATATAAATATCATTTGTTGGAGGGGTTACTTTGAACAGAAATAAAGGGAAGAAGACGCAGCTCCTGTCGCTGATCGTCATCATGGCGGCAACGCTGCTGTCGGCGTGCGGCGGCAACAACGACGGCAATAAGGAAAGCGCGAATGCGAATACCGCATCCCCGTCCGGGACAGCCTCCGAATCGCCTGCGAACGGTGGAAAGGTGAAGGAGCTTTCTTTGTTCATCGATATGTCCTGGTATCCGGTGAAGGAGTGGAAGGGCCCGGTTGCGGAGAAGATCACGGAGAAGACGGGCGTCAAGTTGAACGTGACGGTCGCGACCGACGACAAGCAGCTTCCGCTGATGATCGCCTCCGGCGACCTTCCGGATCTGGTGTTCACGAATGCAAACATCGACCGGTTGTCCGATTCAAAGCTGTCCTATCCGTGGAACGAGCTGATCTCGAAGTACGCGCCGGACTTCAAGATCGACAAGACGAGAATCGCGATTCATACGATGGATAATGGCAACTTCTACACAGTGCGCAACGCATTCGCGACCCAAGAGGAAATGGCCCTGAACAAATACGCGGTCGGCAGCGACGGCAACCCCGGCATCGCGGTGCGCGAGGATATACTGAAGGAGCTTGGCAATCCGCCGGTCGACACCGTCGAGAACTTCGAGAAGGTTCTGGGCATGGTCAAGCAGAAATATCCGGACATGATCCCGCTGATTATGGACAAAGACTGGATCGAGCAATACTTCCTGCAACAGTCCGGCGTCGAGGGTCTACTTGACGGTTGGTACGAAAGAGACGGCAAAGTCGACTATGCGATCAGACAGCCGGAAATGCTGGACTTCTTCAAATTCATGAACCGCCTTTACCGCGAAGGATACATTCTGGCCGAGAACTTCGCTTACACGAACGACCAGATCGACGACCAGTACGCGACCAGCGGCAAAGCGTTCGCTCACAGCCATACGGTCGGCGTAGCGGACACGGACAACATCAAAGTCAAAAACGCCGGCGGAGCGTTCACGTTCAAAATGCTGCCGAGCGCGATTTCGAGTAAAACCAAGGCCGTCAGCTCCGGGCTGGGCTTCGCGGGCACCTTCATCACGAAGAACAACAAGGATCCCGAAGCGTCGATTAAATTCCTGGAGTTCCTCGCAAGCGACGAGGGCAAGAAGCTGACAATGTTCGGCGTTGAGGGCGAGCATTGGACGTGGAACGAAGAAGGCCATCCGGACTTGAAATACGATCCGTCCGACGCTGATTTCGTCAACGGCAACGGCATCAAATGGTGGTACCTGTACAACGACGGCGTCACGGAAGGCATGCTGAGCTATGTTCCGGGCGCGCAAAAGACGCAAGCTTTGATGGAAAGAAAAGCGTTCACGATTTACAAGCCTGAGCTCGGCCTCATCCAGCTGCAGCCGGATTCGGAAGAGAAGACGCTCAAGACGAAGATCGACGAGATGATCAAGAACGAGAAGGTTAAGATTTATCTGGCGAAGTCCGAGCAAGAAGCCGTGGCCAACTACGAGAGCATGGTGAAGAACGCCGAGAAGATCGGTCTGAATCGTCTGACGGATTGGGCGAATCAGACGTATCAGAAGAAGAAGGATTTGTTCAAGAAATAACAATAAGAAAGTCCGGCAGGCGCTCCTTGCGTCCCTGCCGGACTTTGCACGCTATGTCGCGGCGAATCGCTCGCAGATGAACGGAAAGGCGGAGAGGGAATGAAGCTGGAATACGACTCGCCCGGCGCGACATGGAGAGAGGCTCTTCCGATCGGCAACGGGCGGCTGGTCGCCATGGTGTTCGGAGCGACGGAGAAGGAACGAATCCAGATCTGGCGGCGCTATATTTTCAGTTCGGCCGGTACCTGCTTATCGCTTCCTCCAGGCCGGGCGACCAAGCCTCCAACCTCCAAGGCATATGGAACGAAGAGGAATGGCCGGAATGGGGCAGCAAATGGACGACCAACATTAACGTTCAGATGAATTACTGGCCGGCGGAGGTCGGCAATTTGCCGGAATGCCATGAGCCGTTGTTCGATCTGATCGACGATCTGCGCGTCACGGGCGCGCGTACGGCCGAAGCCTACTACGGCGCGCGAGGGTTCGTCGTCCATCATAATACCGACTTATGGCGAGCCGCTGCGCCGGTCGACATTCATGCGGGCATATGGCCGATGGGCGGCGTCTGGCTGGTGCAGCACTTGTGGGATCACTTCGAGTACGACCCCGACCTGGTCTTCTTGAGGGAGCGCGCCTATCCCGCGATGAGAGAGGCTGCCCGATTCGTTCTGGATTATATGGTAGAGGCGCCCGAAGGCGTCAAGTTCGCCGGTTTGCTGGTCACCAATCCGTCCTATTCGCCGGAGAACGCCTACAGGGACGATCGCGATCGCAGAAGGCATCTGACTTACGCATCCACGATGGATCTGCAACTGATACGCGACTTGTTCGAACGCTGTCTGATCGCAATCGAACTGCTGCGGGGGGACCGGGAGGACCGAGCGTTCGAACACGAAATCCGTGAAGCGCTGCGCCGGATACCCCCTATGCAAATCGGCCGTTACGGCCAATTGCAGGAATGGCTGGAGGACTGGGACCGGCCGGAAGACGCCAATGGACACGTATCGCATATGTAAGGCCTGTATCCCGGCAATCAGATTACGGAGGATACGCCGGAAGTGTTCGAAGCGGCACGCAGAAGCCTCGCGCTTCGCCACCGGAGCCAGGAACGAAGCGTGGCATGGCCCGCGGCATGGCGCATTGCGCTGCATGCGCGGCTGAGAGACGGGGAGACCGCTTACGAGAGGCTCGTCGATCTGCTGGCGTGTTCAACCAACCCGAATCTTCTCAACCAGCACGATCCTTTCCCTATGCAGATCGACGCCAATTTCGGCGGAACCGCGGGCATTGCGGAGATGTTGCTGCAATGCCGCTCTCGTTACGAGAACGGCAAAGCCGAATATATCATCGACCTGCTCCCGGCCCTGCCGACGTCGTGGACGGAAGGCTCGGTCTCGGGATTGCGCGCTCGCGGAGGCTTCGAAGTAGGCATTCGGTGGGCGGGCGGGAAGCTGGTCGGCGCGGAAGTGCGTTCCCTTTACGGCAAACCCTGTACGCTGCGGTACAAGGAGAGCGCCGCAAGATGCGACGCGCCGGCCGGCGAAACGTTTCATTATGATCCGTAAGGAGATGCAAGCCTTGTTCACATCGTTCCGACTTGATGAAGTCAGGCTGACAGACGACGCCTTTGCCTCTCGCAGGGAGCTTGTCAAAGCGTATATTCGCGACTTCGACCTAGAGCGCCTGTTGCATACGTTCAAGCTTAACGCGGGAATCCCGTCGGACGCCGCGCCTTTGGGCGGCTGGGAGGCTACTGATTGCGGCCTGAGAGGGCATTTCGTCGGGCATTTCCTGTCCGCGTGCGCCAAGTTCGCTTATGGCGACGGGGATGAAACCTTGAAGGCTAAGGCCGGCGAAATCGTCGACGTCTTGGCGCGATGCGCGCGGCCGAACGGGTATTTGAGCGCCTTCGAGGAAGAGAAGCTAGATGTTCTGGAACTCGAGGAAGACCGGAACGTATGGGCGCCTTATTATACGTTGCACAAAATCCTGCAGGGCTTGATCGATTGCAATATCTACTTGCGCAATGCCAAGGCGCTAGACCTTGCCGTCAACTTGGCTCTTTATGTTCAGGGAAGATTCGAGAAGCTCTCCAACTGGAAGATCGACGGAATTCTCCGCTGTACGAAGGTCAATCCCGTGAACGAGTTTGGCGGGATCGGCGACTCTCTCTATTCGTTGTACGATCTGACCGGCGACGCGAGAATGCTAGAGCTAGGCCGCCTGTTCGATCGGGATTATTGGATCGGGCCGCTAGCGGACGGCCGGGACGTGCTCGAGGATTTGCATGCCAATGCGCATCTACCCATGGTTATCGCCGCCATGCATCGTTACGGCATCGGGGGAGAAGAGCGTTACAAGAAGGCGGCGCTCCATTTCTACGATTTCGTCAAAGGGAGAACGTTCGCCAACGGCAACAACAGTTCCCGGGCTACGGCTTGCATTCGGGGCGGAGTGTCGGAGAAAGCGGAGCATTGGGGCGGTTACGGCCGGTTGGAGGATGCGCTGACCGGCGGCGAAAGCGAAAGCTGCTGCGCGCACAACACGGAAAGAATCGTCGAGCGGCTGTTGGAATGGTCGGGGGAAGTCGAATATTTGGAGCATCTGGAATCCCTGAAGTACAATGCCGTCTTGAACAGCGCCAGCGCCAAGACGGGCCTGTCCCAGTACCACCAGCCGATGGGGAGGCAAGCGCTCAAAAAGTTCAGCGAGCCGTACGACTCCTTCTGGTGCTGTACCGCGTCGGGAATCGATGCCATGAGCGAGCTGCAGAAAAATGTATGGTTCAGGAACGGTGATGCCGTGCTCCTCAACGCCTTCATTTCCTCGACGGCCGCGTGGAAGGACAGGGGAATTCGCATCGTGCAGCGGACGGACTTCCCGGACAGTCTTGCGTCCGCGCTGTTCATCGAGGCCGAAGAGCCAGCGGTGCTTCGGATTCTGTTCAGGGAAGCGGCCGTCCGGTCGGTGAAAGTTAATTCCGAAGCCATCGAGCTCCGGAGAGAAGGCGGATTCGTCTCGATTGAACGTCTGTTTCGGGACGGGGATCGAATCGACGTCGAAATCGAGGCGCCCCTGCACCTGGTCTCGCTTCCGGGTTCCGACGCCCTATCGGCTCTCATGTACGGCAACGTGCTGCTCGCCGGAGTCGGGGACGACAGACCGTTGAAGGGGCTATCGCAGCGGAATCTTCTCGAGAAGCTCGCAAGCAGGAGGATAGACGGCCGGGTGGAATTCTACTTCGAAGACGAAGAGGCGGCCGAGGCCCGATTCATTCCGTTGTTCCGAGTCGAGGAGCAATCTTACTCCGTGTACAGGGATTGGTCCGGAGATTCGGCATCTTATCGCCGCTTCTCCTTCGCCGCGGACGGAAGCGCCGCCTATGAGGGCGCGACACGGTAGCCTACGATTCCCGCTCTGGAAGCAACGCGCCTCTATCGGAATTCCGATGTGCGTGGTACGGTTACGATATAGGATTCCGCTTCGGAGGGAAGTGCCGCCATGAGCATCATGCGCAAGATCGTACTGGGCTACGTGATTGTGATCTTCATTCCCGTTCTTGCTTTCGGTTATCACTATTACACGCAAATTTACGGCAACATGACCCAGCAATTCGTGGAAAGCAGGCAGAAGATCCTGGAGCAGGCCTATGCGAACATGAGAACAGACTTCGCCCGCATCCAATCGGTTCATCGGGTGATGCAGAACAATCCATACTTGACCGACTATTTGGATGGCGTATACGAGTCCGACGCGGACAGCGTCTACGCGCTGATTCGGTATATTTCCCCTCTGTACACGCAGTCTCTATACGCCAATCCGGAGATCGAATCTCTCGTCGTCTACAAGACGAAGGACCGGGTTTTGCCGATTACCAACTTGTTCCGCGATCGATCCATGCTTGATCCGCGAATCGAGGAAACCGTCTCGTCTCTTAAGGCGGGACAAGGCAGGTGGCTGCGTTCCGACACGAACGTGTCGGATCCGGATCTAGTCTACTACCAGTACATTTACAATACGCAAATTACGGAGCGGATCGGCCTGCTGGAGATCCGGGTTCGCAATAGCTTGATCCATAATTTCTATGCGGCCGCCGGCGTCGAAGCGAACTGGAAGGCGTTCCTGCTGTCCGATCAGGGCAAGCTTCTTACGGACGAGAAGCCGAAGTTGGACGACACGACGCTTCATCTCCTGCAATCGGATGATCGAGCATTCTTCATCAATCGTAAAACAATCGTTAATCAGTTGAAGCTCGAGCCGTTGGACGTTCGAGTCATCGTAACCGGACAGGTAGACGACGTATTCCGCTCCGTCAAGCAGAAGGAAGTCGTCCTCATCACGATGATCGTGCTGCTGCTGATTGCCCTGTCCATCGCCTATTACGTGCTGGCCGCCACGATTACAAAGCGAATTCTCAGATTGGCCCGGCACATGCGAACGCTGAACGACGATAACCTAAGGCAGCACAGCATCAAGAGCGGCGGCAGATTCGAAAGAGATGAAATCGGGTTCCTGACTGCCACCTACAATACCATGGTCCGGCGGATGGACGAGTTGATCAACAATGTCCATCGGGTCGAGCTTCGCAACAAGGAAGCGGCTTATCAAGTGCTGCAGGCGCAGATCAAACCTCATTTTCTATACAACACGCTCGAAACGATTCGTATGGTCGCCGAAGCCAACAACGACAAGGAAGTCGCCGAAATTTCCTTCTGGTTCGGGAAGCTGATGCGCTACAGCTTGTCGTCCGAGCGGGAAGAGACGGTGCTTGCGAAGGAAATCGAGATGGTTGCCTTCTACATGAACATCCACAAGATGCGGCTACAGAGCAGATTGACCTACGAGATCGATGTGTCTATCGACGCCGAGCGTCTGGCTTGTCCGCGCTTTCTGCTGCAGCCGCTAATCGAGAACGCGATCGTGCATGGCGCCTCGGCCGTCCTGCGCCCGGTTCATATTCGGCTGCGCGCGGTGGAGACGGAGCGGGAGGTCACGATCGACGTGACCGACAACGCCAACGGAATTCCGCCGGATAAGCTGCTCGAGCTGCATAAACGGCTGGCCAAACACGATGATCTCGGGAGATCGGACGAGACGAGCGGCGTGGGACTCCGAAACGTCAACGATCGTATCAAAACGTTTTTCGGAGGGGAGTCCCGACTTGAAGTTATCAGCGAGCCGGGCAAAGGGACATGCTTGCGCATCACCATTGCGAAAAGGACGGTGGACGGACGATGAAAGTATTGATCGTGGACGACGAGCCTTTGATTCTGAACGGGTTGGTCAAGATTGTCAGAGCGGTCGCGCCGGCCGGCACGGACGTTCGCGAAGCTTCCAACGCCATTGAAGCGCTGGAAACGATGAAGCGCTTTATGCCCGACGTGACGATGACGGATATTTATATGCCCGAGAAGAACGGCTTCGAGCTGATCGAGGAAGCCCGACTGGAGGGCTTGTGCGACCGGTTCATCGTTCTTACGGGCTACGACGAGTTCGCCTATGTCCGTCAGGCGCTTCGGGCGGGCGTGGTCGACTACTTGCTGAAGCCCTTGGACAAAGAGGAAATCGCCGCCCTGCTGGGACGCGTCAATGAGGAACTGCCGGCCGCGTGCGATTCCGAATACTGCCTGCATGCCGAACGGCTTCTGACCTATATGCAGACGAACTATATGGAAGATCTATCGCTTGACCATCTCGCGGACCGGATGAAGCTTCATCCGAACTATATCAGCAGCCTGTTCAAGAAAGAGACGGGGGACACGTTCGTCAATTACTTGAACGCCTTGCGAATCCGGGAGGCGCAGAAGCTGTTGCGCGCGCAGCCCCATCTGACGGTAAGCGCGATCGGCGAGCGGATCGGCTATGACACCAAGCACTACTTCACGAAGGTGTTCAAAAAATATACGGGAACGACTGCTTAGTTTCTTGCTTATCTGTGGCGGTTACGGATATAACGTCCTGGAGGCATTCCTTCCGATTTCGTAAATTGCTTGGTAAAGGAATAAATATCCCCATAACCAAGACTAATGGCTACGTGTTTAATGGGGAGTCCGGAGAGGAGCATCATTTTGGCCTGTTTCATTAAATGTTCAATGTGGTACCGCTGAGGGGAAATTCCGGTTGTGGCTTTAAATAGCTTCCTGAAATTCTCATAGCCCATATTTACGGCTGCTGCGGCTTCCTTAATATCGTAATGGATATCATTGGCGCCGCCGATTAGTTGGCAAGCTTTTGAGATTTTATGATCATTGTGCTCTCTCTGAGTATGATGTACGCTGCCGTGCAAACGGATAATGAGTTCTTGAGCTTTCATCAGCAAATAGGGGAGCCTTTCATCTACAGCGGCTTTAAGAGAGTTAAGCAGGGCGGCAAATTCATTCAAAATATCGCTTGTATGTCGTGTCGGCTGCACCTCTTGGTCGGGATTTATGATGCCTAGCGTTTTGAGGTAATGATAGACAGGATAACCTATGCTGATATAAAACTCGATCCATTCCCCATTCGGCTCGATTTCGGTGGAGTGCATACGATCAGGCAAACGTTGTACCAGATCCCCTGCTTGCATTGTAATAACAGTGCCTTCCTTTGAGATAAATCGTCCGTTGCCTTGCAGGACCAACAAACAGCTGTAATATCCGATCCTGAAGTCATACTGGGAGCGCTCTGCCGTTCTTTTTCTCATAAAGCCGCATGACAAAATGCCCTGGTCGAAATCGTCTCCGATACACCGGTATACGACATCGTTTTCTTTTATAGCATCAAAATTCATATCGTCACCGCACCTACCAAAATGGATAAATGAATTACCAGGCCTAACATTTTATATGAAAACTTGTCCTTATATTATAAGGGTATCGACTTTCATAGCACAACCAATTAAGACAATTTATGAGGGGGTTATTCGAAACGTATGAAGCTGAACAGAGACTGGGAGAATCCGCATGTCGCTCACAAGAACCGTCATCCCATGCATGAGCCGTATGGAATATACGAAACCGTGGAACAGGCGCTAAGCGGCGACCGGAGAGCGTCAAAATACGTAAAATGCTTAAACGGCACTTGGAAATTTAAAACGTTTTCATCTCCGGATGTAGTAACTGATGAGTTTTATCATCCTGCATATGACGTGTCCAAATGGGATGATATCCCTGTTCCTTCCAACTGGGAGTTGTTCGGATACGGGAAACCTATATACACTAATATTAAGTATCCCTTTGCGCGGAAGGGGGCGGACTCTCATCACGAAATTCAACTGAAGCAAGATGAATTTGTTTTGAATCCGCCTTATGTGCCGGAGGATAACCTCACCGGATGTTATGTCCTATCGTTCGAAATTCCTGAACATTTTAACGGCAGAGATTTGTTTATCGATTTTGCCGGTGTGGAATCCTGCTTTTATCTGTGGTTAAACGGGAAGTTCGTCGGTTATTCGCAGGACAGCAAGCTTAACGCTTCTTTTGATATTACCGATTACATCCAAACGGGGCAAAACCATTTGGCCGTTCAGGTGATGCGATTCGGAGCCGGTTCTTATCTGGAGGATCAGGACTACTGGCATCTATCGGGTATTTTCAGAGATGTTCTGATTTATGCAAAACCGCGAATGCGAATTCATGATTATAAAATCGAAACGCTTTTCCAGGGTGATTATGACAATGCCGAATTAGCCGTGACGGTTTATCCTAATAATCAAGCAAGCTGTTATGGGGAAGCTCACGTGCGTCTGTCTCTTTATGATCACGATCGAAAATTGGTTACGCAATTTGAGACGCCGAAGTTTGCGGATTTCAGATCCTACCTGCAAGACAACTATGTGGCGAAAGTCAAACAAACCATTAAGAGTCCCCAATTGTGGAGCGACGAAATTCCTTACCTCTATAAATTGGTATTGGAAATGATCGACCCTGACGGAAATGTCGTTGACATCGAGAGTGCAAATGTCGGCTTCCGAGAAATCAGCATCGATAACACCGGGATATTGAAAATTAACGGCAAACGTCTCATAATTCGCGGAACCAACCTTCATGCATTTTGTCCCGAAACGGGGCGCGTGGTGTCGACGGAGTATATGAGTGAGCAGATCAAGATCATGAAATCGCTAAATATCAATGCGGTAAGAACGAGTCACTATCCGCATGCCGTCGAATGGTACGACCTTTGTGATGAACTGGGCATATATGTTGTGGATGAGGCCAATATTGAGACCCATGGCATCGGCGGCCAGCTCAGCGCATCTCCCGAATGGACGCATGCTTATATGGAACGTGCAGCACGGATGGTGTTGCGAGATAAGAATCATCCCTCGATCATTCTGTGGTCCTTGGGAAATGAGTCCGGTTACGGAGCGAACCATGCTGCCATGTACGGGTGGATGAAGGAATATGATAAAACAAGATATGTTCAGTATGAGTCCTTGAATCCTCCGGCCAATATTTCCGATATCATGGCGCCCATGTATCCTCAGAAGGATTGGATCGTGGATTGCATGACGAGCAGCGATGACTTGCGGCCGTTTATTATGTGTGAATATGCGTACGCGAAAAGCAACAGCAACGGGAATTTCAAGGAATTCTGGGACCTTATTTATAAATTCCCGCGGTTTCAGGGCGGCTTCATTTGGGATTTTCAGGATAAAGCGCTTGTCCGGTATGATGAATCTGGGAACAAAAAATATGTTTATGGCGGCGCCTTCCAGGAAGAGATTATTGATTCCGCGCCCGATATGTGCCTGAACGGCATTGTATTTCCGGATTTAACGCTGAAACCGGCTGCCTATGAAATTAAAAATGTACAAGCTCCCGTCCAGATCGACTATTTTAAACGGCCTTATGATGTTCCCGGTAATAAATGTTATCGAATTTATAATCATTATACGCATCGGGACTTAAGCCACCTGGACATCGGTTGGGAACTTGTTTGCGACGGGAAGGTTGTGGAAAATGGTACATTACCCCGATTACACACGCCGGCCGGAGCTATCGAAAGTCTTCAGGTACCATACGATCCAACCAAGGTCTCTGGGGAAGCGTTCCTGAATTTTTATGCTTATCTGAACGAGGACACCTATTATGTAAATAAGGGAACCTGTATCTATGCGTGCCAGGTCGAGTTGAAAGATTCCGTATTTGAAATACATACCGGGGATATTCAAAGTGGGAGCCTGGTATATGAAGAAGCTGCGAATCAAATTCATATTTATAATGAAAATACGAACGTGGTCTTCTCGAAAGAAACGGCAGAGTTCATTTCTGTCAGATACAATAATCAAGACTACTTTACGGGCGGAGCGAACAATTTCTATCGGCCGCCAACGGGGATAGACGCAGGTGTGCCTGGTGAGACGCTAAACTATGCAGATGATTGGAGAAGCCTCGGGCTGGACTCCGATCAGAAAGAGATCAAGCGTATCCGGGTATATGCAGCGCCTGCATTAGTCATCATTCAGGTTCATGTTCTTTATCATGGATGCATTGAAACACTTACGGAGTATGCGATTGGCGGTAAAGGCATTGAAATTACTAACACTGTCGTGAATAATGCTAATGTCGATACCTTACCGAGAATCGGTCTGGGCTTTACCTTCCCTGCTGCCTGGAAGAGTATCAAATGGTATGGCCGCGGGCCATGGGAGAACTATGCGGACCGTAAAACGGCTGCCTTCGTCGGTATATATGAAAGCTCTGTTGAAGAACAGCATGTTCCCTACATCGTGCCGGTTGAGTGCGGGGGAAAGGAAGATGTCCGTTATTTGTATGTGTCGGCGGATGACCGCAAGGTAAGAGTTACCTCGGCGGGTCACTTCCATTTTGACATCCATCAGTACAGCATCGGACAGTATGACAATGCCGCCTACGAGGACGAGCTTGGCACATCCGATTCTGTTTTCCTTCATATCGATTACAAACATGCAGGTCTTGGTGGAGATACTGGATGGACCAAAAATATTCACGATGAATATAAAATCGAAAAGGGCATCTATGTATACAAGATCACTTTAGAGATCGTGGATTGAATAGTAGATCCTCGAAAGCGAAGGATAGAAGTGAATTTTTGATAAAGGCACTGGCCAAAGTCAGAGGTCTTTATTGATTAACGACGATTCATTGGCATTGGCTTCTAGTACATCGGATCGGACTCCGCAATGTGCATCAGCGCCTTATTCTGACTTACGGGTCCTGATCAACTGTGGCGTTGAAGGAAAGCATTATGTAATAGAGAACGGCAAACTCGTCGTTCCGGCAGACATGCAGAAGCGTATCATCGAGGATAACGAGGCGTTCAAGAAGGAATCCGGCGTTGAATCCTATGTCACCATGGGACTCCACTATGGCGATGGCGTCAAGGATTCTGCCGGCAATTTCTTCACGAAGAAGAATCCTGAAGAAATTCAGGACAAGTATACGGCCGCGGACAAGGAACCTCAGGCAGCTGACGATCAAAACGGCAAGTTCGAAAAGGATGAAATCGGATTCCTGACCTCTACCTACAATGCCATGGTCCGGCGAATGGACGAATTGATCAACAACGTCCATCGCGCCGAGTTGCTCAACAAGGAAGCAGCCTATCAGGTGCTGCAGGCGCAGATCAAGCCTCATTTTCTGTATAACACGCTCGAAACGATCCGAATGGTCGCCGAAGCCAACGACGATAAGGAGGTCGCCGACATTTCCTTCTGGTTCGGGAAGCTGATGCGTTACAGTCTGTCTTCCGAACAGGACGAGACGGATCTCGCGAAGGTGATCGAGATGGTCACCTTTTATCTGAATATCCATAAAATGCGCCTGCAGAGCCGATTGACCTACGAGATCGACGTTGCCGTCGACGCCCGGCGCCTGGCCTGCCCGCGTTTCCTGCTGCAGCCGCTTATTGAAAACGGTGTCGTTCATGGCGCTTCCGCCGTTCTGCGCCCTGTTCATATTCGCTTGCAGGCGACGGAGACGGAGCGGGAGGTCGCGATCGAGATTACCGACAACGGCAACGGGATTCCGCCGGAGAAGCTTCTCGAGCTGCAGGAGAGGCTGTCCAGGCAAGACGAGCCCAGGAAAGCGGAGGAGCCGGTCGGCATAGGCTTGACGAACGTCAACGAAAGAATCAAAGCTTTCTTCGGAGGAGAATCCCGGCTGGAAGTCTTCAGCGAGCCGGGCAAAGGGACCTGCTTACGCATCGCCATCGCGAAAAGAAAGGGGACGGACGATGAAGATCCTGATCGTGGATGATGAACCCTTGATTCTGAACGGCTTGGTTAAAATCGTCCGGGAAGTCGCGCCGACCGGTACGGAAATACGCTATGCGTTGAACGCTCCCGAGGCGCTGGAGACGATGAAGGGCTATATGCCGGACGTGACGATTACGGATATCAACATGCCGGAGAAGAACGGCTTCGAATTGATTGAAGAAGCCAGGCTGGAGGGGCTGTGCGATCGTTTTATCATCCTGACCGGCTACGACGAGTTCGAATACGTCCGTCAGGCGCTCCGCTCGGGCGTGGTGGATTATTTGCTGAAGCCTTTGGACAAAGCGGAGATCGCGGCTTTGCTCGGACGAGTCAAGCAGGAGCTGCCGGCCGCGTCCGATTCGGAATACAGCCGCCATGCCGAACGGATTCTCGCCTATATGCAGTCGAATTACATGAACGATCTGTCCCTGGACCACCTCGCGGACCGGATGAACCTGCATCCGAATTATATCAGCAGCCTGTTCAAGAAAGAGACGGGGGACACCTTTGTCAATTACTTGAACGCGCTGCGGATCCGCGAGGCGCAGAAGCTGCTGAAAACCCAGCCTCATCTGACGGTATGCGCCATCGGACAGCAGGTCGGCTACGACACCAAGCACTACTTTACGAAGGTGTTCAAAAAATACGCCGGCACTACCCCGGGCGCATACCGGGAAGGCGGCCGAGAGGAGGGGAACGAATCGTGAGCGATGCGGACGAGGTGGCCATACGGAGCTATCGGGCTTCGCTGGACGGACTGGCGGAATCGGCCAAGGAGACGCTGGGCGAGTTCGTTCGAGTCGAAACCAAGGGAGGGCTTCACGAATTCGAGGTCTGGTACGAAGGGCTTTACCATTTTATACGGCTGGTCGGACGGACGGAAGAACCGTCGCAGCGGTTAGGAGAGTAATCGATGATATCAGAGCAACACCGCGGATACGAAGACAGGCTGATCTACCGTTCCCCCGCCAGGCAGTGGGATGAAGCGCTGCCGATCGGCAACGGCCGCTTGGGGGCCATGATATTCGGCGATCCCCGCGCGGAGCGAGTGCAGTTGAACGAGGATTCCTTGTGGCACGGAGGGGCCAGAGATCGGCATAATCCGGATGCCTTGGCGAACTTGCCGGAAATTCGCAGGCTCGTGCTCGAAGGCAGGCTTCGGGAGGCCGAGCGCCTTGCGGCAATGGCTCTGACCGCCATTCCGGAAACGCAGCGCCATTACGTCCCGTTGGGGGATTTGTTTCTGAACTTCGAGCATGCCGCGGACATTGCGGATTACGAGCGGCAGCTCGATCTGTCCGAAGCCGTCGTTCGAATCTCTTACACGGCGGGTGGGGCGAGGTACGGCCGCGAAATCTTCGCGAGCTTCCCGGACGGGGCGATCGTTATCCGGCTGACGGCCGATGCCTCCGGCCGAATTTCGTTCTCCGCTAGAATGGGCCGGGAGAGGTTCCGCTACGTCGACCGCATCCGCGCGGAAGACGGGAATGCCCTGGTAATGACCGGCGACAGCGGCGGAGGCGTTCGGTACTGCGGCGCGCTCGTCTGCAGGCCGGAGGGAGGAACCGTGCGCACGATCGGGGAGCATCTGGTCGTCTCGGGGGCGGACGCCGTCATACTGGTCGTGACTGCGGCGACCGATTTTCGCGAACCGGACCCGGAGGCGGCGGCGCTCGGCAACGCCCGGCGCGTAGCCGCCGCGTCCTATCCGGAGCTGCTTGCCTCACACGCGGCGGATTATCGCGGCCTGTTCGACCGGACGAGGCTGCGAATCGGCGGCGCGTCCGGCCCGATCGGCGAGGAAACCTCCAAGCGGCTCGAGAATGTCAAAGCGGGACGCGAGGACCCCGGACTTGCGGCGCTGTACTTTCACTTCGGCCGGTATTTGCTGATCGCTTCGAGCCGGCCCGGCTCGCTGCCCGCGAACCTGCAGGGAATCTGGAACAAGGACATGCTTCCGGCCTGGGACAGCAAGTTCACGATCAATATCAACACGCAGATGAATTACTGGCCGGCCGAAAGCTGCCATCTGTCCGAATGTCATCTGCCGCTCTTCGAGCTGATCGAGCGGATGGTTCCGAACGGGCGCCGGACCGCCGAAGCGATGTACGGCTGCCGGGGAAGCGTCGCCCACCACAATACCGATATCTGGGCCGACACCGCACCGCAGGATCTCTGTATGTCCTCGACCTACTGGCCGCTCGGTCTGGCCTGGTTGTCCCTTCACCTGTGGGGGCATTATCGATTCGGGCAGGACGAGGGGTTTCTGCGACAAGCCTATCCGATCATGAAGGAGGCGTCCGTTTTCCTGCTGGATTACATGGTCGAGCTTCCCGGCGGGGAACTCGTTACCTGCCCCTCGGTTTCCCCCGAGAACGAATACAGGCTGCCGAACGGGGAGACAGGCGTGCTGTGCTACGGCCCGTCCATGGACAGCCAGATCGCCAGAGAGCTGTTCGAGGCGTGCATATCCGCAGGAGAGCTTCTGCAATCCGGGGACGACGTTCTGGACGAGCTGCGCCGGGCGGTCGGCAAGCTGCCGCGTCCCCGCATCGGGCGGCTCGGCCAGCTGCAGGAATGGTTCGAGGATTACGAGGAGGTCGAGCCCGGGCATCGCCACATCTCGCATCTGTTCGCCTTGCATCCGGGAACCCAGATTGCGCCGGAGGAGACGCCGGAGCTCAGCGCGGCCGCGCGCCGCACGCTGGAGCGTCGTCTCGCTCACGGGGGAGGACATACCGGCTGGAGCCGGGCCTGGATCGTCAATTTCTGGGCCAGATTACGGGACGCCGAGGAGGCGCATGCCAACCTGACGGCGCTACTGGCCCACTCCACGCTGCCGAATTTGCTCGACAACCATCCGCCGTTTCAGATCGACGGCAACTTCGGCGGCACGGCGGGCATCGCCGAAATGCTGCTTCAAAGCCACCGGGAGACGATTCATTTGCTGCCCGCTCTTCCGAAGGCTTGGGCGAGCGGGGAGGTCCGGGGGCTTAGGGCGCGAGGAGGCGTTACGGTAGATTTGGTTTGGGAGGACAGCCGAATCCAACAAGCCGTCCTGAGGCCGGATCGCACAGGAACCTACCGCATTCGCTGCGACCATCCTGTGCGCTTGGAGGCGGAGGGCCTTGCCGGCGAACCCCGGAAGCTTAACGGGGACCTGCTGGAGTTCGACGCGGAAGCCGGGGCCGCTGTCTTGCTTCGGGCGCGCCGTTAGCATGAGAAATCCAAGCTGAGAAATCCATGGACAAGGAGCGAGCGGAATGAACATCGTAAAGCAGGGCTATAATCCCTATCTGCCGTCCTGGGAATACATTCCCGACGGAGAGCCTTACGTCTTCGACGGACGGGTATACGTGTACGGCTCTCACGACCGCTTTAACGGTCATGCCTACTGCCTGAACGATTACGTCTGCTGGTCGGCGCCCGAAGGAGATTTGTCGGATTGGCGCTACGAAGGGGTCATTTACCGGAAAACGGACGATCCGCTCAATCCGGACGGCAGCATGTGTCTATACGCGCCGGATGTGACGGTCGGACCCGACAGGCGTTATTATCTCTATTACGTTCTCGATAAGGTCCCGATCGTTTCCGTCGCCGTCTGCGACACTCCGGCAGGCGAATATGCCTTCTACGGCTACGTCAAATATGCGGACGGTACCCGGCTCGGGGAGAGGGACGGCGACGAGCCGCAGTTCGATCCGGGCGTATTGACGGAAGGGGACGTTACGTATTTGTACACCGGCTTCTGCGCGGTCGGCGACCGGACCCGAAGCGGCGCTTGGGTGACGGTGCTCGGACCGGACATGCTGACCGTAACCGAGGAGCCCGTCGTCGTTGCCCCGAGCGAGCCGTACAGCCAAAGCAGCGGCTTCGAGGGGCACGAGTTTTTCGAAGCGCCGTCCATACGGAAAAGAGGAGATCTATACTACCTGATCTATTCCTCTGTAGTCATGCACGAGCTCTGCTACGCCACCAGCCGCTCTCCGACCCGGGATTTCGTCTATCGGGGGGTGATCGTCAGCAACAACGATCTTCATATCGATACCTACAAGCCGGCGGACAAGCCGATGTATTACGGAGGCAACAATCACGGCAGCATCGTGGAAATCGACGGAGCGTGGCGTATTTTCTACCACCGGCACACCAACGGAACCAACTTCAGCAGGCAAGGCTGCATCGAGCCGATCCGGTTTCTCGAGGACGGGACGATTCCCCAGGCGGAGATGACCTCGTGCGGTCCGAACGGAGGCCCGCTTGAAGGACGAGGCGAGTATCCGGCTTATCTCGCCTGCAATCTGTTTTGCAAGGACGAAGCGCTTTACACCGGCGCGCCGGGAGAATGGATGGACAGCCGTTTTCCGAAAATTACCCAGGACGGCCGGGATGGGGACGAGGAGCTCGGCTATATCGCCAATATGCGGGACTCGGCGACGGCCGGCTTCAAATTCTTCCGCTGCTCCGGGATTCGCAAGGTCAAGATCAAGACGCGCGGATACTGCCGCGGGGTGTTCGAGGTCAGAACCTCCTGGAACGGCCCGGTCCACGGAAGGATTCCGGTCGTTTTTACGAACGTATGGAAGGAATATTCGGCCGATCTGGTCATCCCGGACGGCGTGCAGGCTTTATACTTCACGTATACGGGCGAGGGAGGCGCGAGTCTGGCTTCGTTCGCGCTGGAATCATCCACCGATCAAGACCGATAACGGGCTGCAGCCGTCGATCGATTCTCGACGGCTACGGTTCGTGAAAACGGAAATTAGATAACCGGTTGTTCCTTGCCGTATCGGATATGGGCGGTCTCCCAGGGGATGCGCTGGCCGCGCTTCCCAAGGAAGGCGTGCGAATGGCCATGGCGGTTGTCGGTGTCTTGCCGATTATGCTCGCCTATCCGTTTTTCCAGAAGTTTTTCGTCAAGGGGCTGACGGTAGGCGCGGTTAAAGGTTAGGCTATAACCGGTTCGTCCGGATAGCATATTCCAACAAACAGATATCAGGGAGGTACTTGCATGAAAAGGAAGAATATCCGAAAAAGACGGGAAAGGCGATCTCCGAATATTTGATGGAGGAGCGTATTCGGCATGCCAAGCATCTGCTGACGTACACGGATTCCAGCATCAGCGAGGTGGCCTCCGCGGTAGGCTACGTCAACTTTTCGCACTTCAGCAAAATTTTCCGCAGAATGACCGATATGAACCCGCAGGATTTCCGCAAGCATTACAAAACGGGAGGCCGGTCCGGACAATAAGTAAAATCTACCCATTGTTCCGGTACTCCTGAGGCGTATTTCCGTAGTGCCTTTTGAATATTTTGATAAAGTGAGGGGCTGCCAGAAAGCCGAGCCGGGCGCTGATTTCGGCAATTTTCAGATCTGTGTTTCTCAGCAGGTGGGCTGCGCGCTCCATCCGGATACGATACAAGTAATCGCCGACAGTTTCGCCCGTAACGCTTTTGTAGACTTTGGCCAAGTATACCGGATGCAGCTCCACATGATCGGCGATCGTCTGCAAGGAAATGCCTTCGGCCAGACGGTCCTGGATAAACGTCCTTACTCTGGACGCGATTTGTTGATGAGAATCTTCCAGCTGACGGGAGGTTTTCGCCCGGATCGCCCCGATCGTTTTTTTCGCCCATTCGAATATACGCTGCCGGGAAAGCTGGCTCTTCTTGCGAAGCAGCAAATCGAACTCCTCCCCGAGCCGCTCCTCGACCGGTTGTCCCCAGGACTCAAACAGCATTGTGAATGAGGAAGAAAGATGAAGAAAGACCGTGAACAGCTGGTCGCGGGAAGGCTCGTTTTCCGGATCGCTCATCGACAGCAGGCGGCCGATCTTGGCGAGCGCCTCGTCCCAATTGCCCGACTGGAGCAATACGGGAAGAAGCGGAGGCTCGTAGAGTTGAACCGCGCTCCGGTTATCCGTCGCCGTTTCCGCATCTTCAACCGTAAGAAAATAGCTCTTGTTTTTCCCGACGTTGCGATTGATCGCCCTCACGGAAGCCATGTACGAGTCTGCCGTATCGTGCGGGAACGTTCCAATGCTGCTCAGACAGACGGTCAGCGACCCCTTCAAATATTTTTGCACGTGGTTTTGCAGCTTGATGGCGTATGCATCGACTCTGGCAAGCGATTCGCCCTCCCCGCTTTTAATCAAAAAGACGAGATACCCTTGCTCGGTGACGCCGTGCCACAGCTCGAACAGCTCCTGAAACACCTCCTCGGCAATGTTGCTGACGGCGTACTCGAGCAGCGACAGGGAATGAAGGTCGTACCCCGAGAAATCCTCCTCCAGACGAATGACCATTATCAGGTAAGGGTCGCCTATCCGAAACGAAACGTCGATCTTCGAGAGCCGTTCTTCCAACCGTTCAGGCTGGATCCGCTTGTTCTGAAGCAAGTCGTTCAGCAACTGGTTCCGCAGCAGCGGCAGGTTGGCGTGCAGTGTATGCTTGAGGCGCTGATAAGAACTGATTTCCTCCCATTCGCGCTCGATATCTTCAATAGCGTTGTGAACCGTTTCGATCAAGGCCTTGATGTCAACAGGCTTAAGCAAGTAGCTAAGCGCCTGATATTGAATCGCTTTTTGGGCGTATTCGAACTCATCGTGCCCGGATAAAATAATGCAGCGAATTTTGCGCGACAGGCGCCGGATTTTTCCGATCAGCTCCAGGCCGTCCATTTCGGGCATCCGGATATCGGTAATCATGATGTCGACGGGGGTCCTCGCCGCAATCTGCAACGCTTCTTCTGCCGAATAAGCGCAGTGAACTTCCTCGATTCCAAGCTCGTCCCATGGAATCGTCATCGCGAGACTGTCGACGACCGATGCTTCGTCGTCGACGATCAATAGTTGATACATGGGTCATCTCTCCTGCCGTTTATTTTTTGGCCAAGTCAGCGTAATGCCTAGCCCTCCAAGCGGACTCGGTGCGATTGTCAGGCTGGCCGGCGATTCGAAATGAATGCCCATGCGTTGACGGATATTCCATAACGCGCAGCCCATAGACTCGTCCAGCGGCTGTTCAATTCGCCGCAGCAATTCCGCGATACCCGCCTCGTTCATTCCCTTGCCGTCGTCTTCCACGACAATCCGGTACCGGGTCTCGTCTTCGGCTCCTGTAACGCGAATAAGTCCCGCGCTTCGTTTCTGTTCGATGCCGTGAATGACGCTGTTTTCCGCGAGAGGCTGAATCAGCAGCTTCGGCACGGGCAGCTTTCTCATTGAATCCGGAATGTCGATTTCGTATTGCAGACGGTTCATCCGCAGGCATTGAATGTTCAGGTAATTTTCCACGACGCCCAACTCTTTCTCCAACGTCGTCATCGGTTCGTTCAGTCGAGTCGTATACCGGAAGTACTCGGCGAGATTTTTAGTCATCGCCGTAACGGCTTCGTCGTTGCCCAGCCGGGTCATGTTGTCGATGAAGAACAGGCAATTATACAGGAAATGAGGGTTGATTTGCGCCTGAAGCTGTTTGACCATAGCCTCTCTCGATACGATTTTCTCTTTGTACACCTTGTCGATCAGATCTCCAATTTGCTCCGCCATATCGTTAAAGCTCTCGTACAGGATGTCGAACTCGTTGCGGCTCGCTTTCCGGATTCGGAACGAGAAATCCCCATGCTTGAGCAGCCTGACGCCTTTCAGCAAGGTTACGATGGGGACCTGTACTTTCCTGTACAGAAAAAGAAGAGTAACGACGCCGCCAAGGAACAAAAGCGCGCATGCGATAAAAAAGAAGGTCTGCGTTCGCTTGATCGGCTGAAGGGCCTGATCAAGAGGCAGATAATCGATCATGTACCAGCCGAGCGTCCCGGAAAGCAGGAAATTGACCATATAATCGACCCCGTCGATCGAGATCGTTGCGGTCCCTTCCTGCCGTCCGGACAGTAGGGGAGCAAGCCTGTTCAACACATCGTCAATCCGCTCCGGATCGGATGAGCGGCTTGCGATGACGGGATGATCCGGATGAAAAAAGAAGGACTCGTTGCCGTTCACAGCCGAGCTGTTGAGAATTGCTAGCAAGTTGCTTTGCGGAAACGAGATCCGGATCGTATACGTATTCAGGTTGCGCTCGTTAATGAAACGGGAGCCGATGGAATCCAGCCGCCAGCCGCTCATCGGCTTTCTGTCCGGAGGGGCTTCCTGCAAAGGCGTCGAGCCGATCCATTTGTTCAGCAAGCGGGAGTGGATCGAAATCTGATTGACCCAGCCTCCCGAGAAGCTCTGCAAATTCATTTTCGCCGTCAAATCCAGCATCAACTGTACTTGTTCGTAATTGTCCATCAGGTTCACGGACGGAAGCAACGCCACCTTGGAGTCGGCCTCCAACGCCATGGCCAGCATGTTCATCTGCTCGACGCTTCGATCCAGATTGTTCGTCATAAATCGCAGCCGGTTCAGGTTGTTGATCTGAATATCTTCCCGCACCGTGTTCAGACTGGTATTGATCGTGTACGTATACATGATCATCACGATCACGGTAGACAGCAGCGTTAACAGGAGCAGACTAAAGAAAGTTCGATACTGTTTGAGCATGGCTCGGGTTCCTTTATGGACGTATTTGTCCTTTCATTTTAGGCGTCCGGATCTCCTTTTACAACGAGCCGTGGCCGAATTTGAATCGAATGTTTAGATCGCGATACCGATGTTTGGATTCCGTTATATCGACAGGGTTAGAGCCGCCGTACAATAGGCTGGTGGAACCGATTACAGTCATAGGAGGAACCAATGGAAACTGTCATACCCAACCAAGCTTCAATCGGGAAAAAGAAGGACAAGATCGTGCGAAGAAAGGACAGCTGGCAGCTGTATCTCATGCTTCTTCCCGCGGTGTTGCTTACTCTTATTTTCATTTATGTTCCGATGGGCGGCATTGTTATGGCTTTTCAGGATTACAAGCCCTATCAGGGAATCACAGGGTCGAGGTGGGTCGGTCTGGACCAGTTCAAATTTCTGTTCGAGTATCCAGACAGCGTCCAGGTCATCTGGAATACGCTTCGAATCGCCGTACTCAAGCTCTTCTTCGGTACGATCGCCACCTTATCGTTCGCGCTGCTGATGAACGAGGTTCGGAAAAAGTGGATTCGCAATTCGGTCCAGACGTTCGTGTTTCTCCCTCACTTTTTATCTTGGGTCGTGCTGGGCGGCATCTTTATCGAATTGCTGAATCCGCAGTCCGGCCTGGTGAATCGGTTTTTGGGTGTATTCGGCATCGATCCGATTTTCTTCTTGGGCGACAACAACTGGTTTCTGGTTACCGTGGTCGGGACGGAGGTCTGGAAGGAGTTCGGATACGGCTCAATCATTTTTCTGGCGGCGTTGGCGGGAATCAATCCGGCTCTATACGAAGCCGCGCAGTTGGACGGCGCCGGCAGATGGAAGCAAACGTGGCATATTACGCTCCCGTCGCTCGTGCCTACCATTGTTGTTTGTCTCACGCTGTCGCTAAGTCAAGTGCTGAACGCGGGCTTTGACCAGATTTTCAACCTTTACAATCCTCTCGTATACGAAAAAGGGGACATTATCGATACATTCGTCTACCGCATCGGTCTCATCGGCGGAAATTTCAGCTTCGGTACCGCGATTGGGTTATTCAAGTCGGTAGTCGGTCTCATTCTGATCGTTGGCGGATATCGGCTCGCCTATAAAGTTGCCGGTTACAAAATTTTTTAAGGAGTGAAGTGAATGCAGCAAGTTATCGCATCGGAGCGATGGTTTCAACGTACGAACAACATTTTCATGCTTTTTCTCGCCGCGATATGCATTCTGCCATTAGTCCATGTAGTCGCGATCTCTTTAAGCTCAAGTGCGGCGGTTGCTGTCGGCGAGGTGACCTTCTGGCCGCTCGGTCTGAATTTCTATTCTTATGAACGGGCGCTAGGGGACCCTCGATTGTTGAATTCGGTTTTGCTGTCCGTCCAACGGACGGTTCTAAGTCTCGCACTGGGACTGCTGGTGAATTGCATGGCGGCATACGTTCTGTCCAAAGGCGGGGGGAGAGACGGTATCGCGGGTTACAAAGGAATTGTCGGCTTCTTTATCATCGCCATGCTGTTCAACGGAGGCATGATTCCGACCTACCTGTTGGTCACGAAGCTCGGCCTGTACAATTCGATATGGGCGCTTGTGCTCCCGAGTCTGGTTAACGTATTTTATCTCATCCTGATCATGAACTTCTTCAAAGCGCTGCCGAAGGAACTGGAGGAGGCGGCCTTCATGGACGGGGCGAACCATTGGCAGGTATTCGCCCGAATGTTCCTGCCGCTGTCGCTGCCCGTACTGGCGACCGTCGGTTTGTTCTTGGTCGTGATGGAATGGAACGAATGGCTGATGGGGCAAATTTATATGAAAGGGGACAACGTGCCTCTGAGTACGTTTTTGAAGTCGATTATCGCCGTGCCTGTTATCGACGCAAGCAACGTCAACGAAGCTGCCAAACTAAATAACCGTTCGATCGGCTCGGCTCAAATCCTGATCGGAGCGCTGCCGATTTTGCTGATGTATCCCGTGCTGCAGCGATTTTTTGCGAAAGGGATCGTGATCGGCGCGGTGAAGGAATAATACATTGCAGACCGTTTCATGTTAAGATCGCGATATCGAAAGTTCAGGAAGCGTTATTTTGATGACTTGTATGCGCTTTTATAATGAATATGAATCCTACTTCAACCAAACGGGGGTAAAGAAATGGGTGGCAAAAGAAAAGTTCTATCAGCGGCGATGGCTGCAATTGTTCTTTCCGCGTCGTTGGCTGCGTGCAGCGGGGGCGGAAACGGTGATGACAGCAACAGCAGCGGCGCTCCGGAGAACTCCAAGCCAATCATCGTCAACGGAAAAATCGAACCTGCGGTAACGATTACGATGGTTCGGGGAGAGGACCCTACCGCCAAATTCAAAAATGGGGAAACGTATTACGACAACGTGCATACCCGTTGGGCAGAGGAAGCGCTCGGCGTCAAGCTGGAAACGCTGTGGACATCGCCGACAGCCGACACATCGTATGACACCAAGCTGAAGCTCATGCTTTCCTCCGGTGACAAGTTGCCCGATGTTTTTGTTTCGACCCAGTCCAATACGATTAATTTGTTTATCGAATCCGGCAAACTGATCGACGTAGGCGAAGCGTTTGAAAAATACGCTTCGGAAACGTGGAAAGCAGCCATGGCGGAAACGCCTGAGGCTTGGTATCCGTTCATGCAAGGCGGTAAGAAATACGCCCTGCCGTTACTAAGGCCGACAATGGGAACGCAATCGCCTTTGTGGATCCGACAGGATTGGCTGGACAAGCTCGAATTGAAGGCTCCGACAACGATCGAAGAGCTGGAAGCCGTTATGGATGCCTTCGTGAATCGGGATCCGGACGACAACGGCCTGAAAGACACGTACGCTCTTGACTTCGGCATGAAGGATGCCCTCAACGGTTATCCGATCGGAGATTCGTCGTGGATTTTCGGCTTGTTCGGAGCAATCCCTGAACTCTGGTATCCGGGAGAGGACGGCAAGCTTCAATACGGTTCTATTCAACCGGGGATCAAGGAAGCATTAACAAAACTGAGCGAGTGGAAACAAAAAGGCTACATTGCCGAAGATATCGCTCTTCATGATTTTAATAAAGTAGCCGAGAACACAGCTTCCGGAAAAGTCGGCATGCTGGGCGGACAGAATTGGCTGATGGTCTACCCGGGAGCGCTGATGCTGGCCACTAATCCGACCGCCATGTATGCGCCTTACCCGCTGCCGCAAGGAGACAATGGCAAAAACATGCGCAGGATCGATAATGCGCACACCGGCGCCATCATGATCAGTAAGGATATTTCGGAAGAGGCGTTGCAAGCCTTTTTTCACTACCAGAACGCTTTGTACGAATCGTACAACACTGAGGACTCGTTTCTCTTCCGAGGGTTCCAGGATGGGTATGATTATGTCATCAAAAACGGAAAGGCCGTCGTGGAGGAAAGTCAAATTCCCGGAGGCAAAATCCCGACGATGAAATATACGATTTCCGGGGCTCAGACCGTTTTTACATCCAAATTAACGGAGGCTGCCCTTAAACGGGCTAAAGGCGAGGAGCTGACGAATCGGGAATTGGCTTCTTTTGCCTCAAGCGGTATTCTGGCGGTGGACGACAGCAATCCGCTTGAGAAAATAACGGACGCCGCTACTCTTGTCATCGCTACGCAAACAGAAACTGACGTACCGAATTATTTCCAGGGGCCGGCCACACCGACGATGACTTCGCGAAACGAGCTGCTGATGAAGATGCAAATGGACACCTTCACGGAAATCATATATGGCAAAAAGTCCGCCGACGTCTTTGACGATTTCGTCAAGAAATGGAAATCATCAGGCGGAGACAGTATTACGAAGGAAGTGAACGACTGGTACGTTTCAGTTAAGCAATAACGATATCCGGTAGAACAAACGGCTTCGGTTCATACCGGAGCCGTTTGTTCTTCTGTCGGGAAAGGTCGGCTGAAGGGCTTGCCTTTCCTAAGTTAAGATTGCATTATCCCATCTTAAGATCGAGTTATATATCGCAACTGACGCGTTCGATACACTTGATTCATGACGAGCATGGGAGGTCTGACATGGAAAGAGAGAGGGAACTATCGAACAAAGATTTGATGGGGGACGCCCTGGGGCAATTTTCCCTGAACATAGCAACAGGTTTGCTAGGTATCATTATGTATTATTATACGGACATCGTCGGGGTTTCCGCCGGGCTGGTCGGCACAATTATGTTGCTCACCAAAGCGATTGACGCCTTCGCGGATATTGGCATGGGCGTGCTCGTCGATCGGACCCGTTCCAGACACGGGCAGGCCCGGCCTTGGCTGCTATGGATGGTGCTTCCGCTGTTCGTATCCATTCTGCTGCTCTTTTCGGTGCCGGATATGAGCCCGAGCGCAAAGATCGTTTATGCGGTGGTAACGAATTTTCTTTTCTTTGTTTGCGTATATACGCCCCTCTCCATTCCGTATCTGAGCTTGATCGCATTGACGACCAGAAGCCCTGCGGACCGTGCTCTGATGGGTATCTACCGGGCAGGGTTCGGCTATTTTGCGGGGATGGTTGTGGCTGTCGGGTTCGTTCCGATCGTGAACGCGATGGGCGGCGGATCGACGGAATGGACGCTGCTCGCCGCATTGTTCGGAGCAGCCGCTTCTGTGGGGATCTTTACGGCTTTTCGCGCAACGAAAGAGAAGTACAGCACAGTTCAACTGAAGGAGGCCGGAGAGGTTAAGAAAACGCTTCCCTTTATGTTGGGATTAAGGCTGTTGTTTTCAAACAAGTTTTGGCTGATCGTCGTTTCCGCCGGCCTTCTCGCCAATATTTTATTCGCGATGTCCGCTACGGCAGGCATGTATTACGCCAAATATATTTGGGGCGACGTCAATCTCGTCAGCGTCATGGGAGGCATCGGACTGATTCCGGTCATCGTCGTTTTTTTGCTGTCCGGACCGCTGATCAAGCGATGGGGCAAACGTTATACGGCTGTTCTCGGGCTGGGGATCGGGACGATTGGTTTGCTTCTTCGCCTGCTGGATCCCTACAGCATCCCGTTAGGACTTGTTGGTTCATTGATTCAGGCTTTCGGGATGATTCCGCTCATGATCGTGCTTGCGCCAATGACGGCCGATACGATCGAATACGGCGAATGGAAGCACGGGCAACGCATTGTCGGACTGACGAACAGCGTGAACGGCTTTGGAGGCAAAATGGGAACCGCTTTCGGCACGGCGTTGATCGGTTGGTTGCTGGCATGGGGAAATTACCAGGAAAACGCTGCGGTTCAAGGCGAATCGGCCAAGCAGATGATCATCGCTTTTAACTTATACATTCCCATGATTATTTATATTGCCATAGCTGTCCTGCTGCTGTTTTTCTCGCTAGAAAAACAATACACGCGCATATTGGACGACCTGGAACAAAGAAAAGAAATGATCGGTTAACGCTGCCGTCAAGACCTGTTTTCTATCGGCTGTTTCGCGGCTATTGCGATATGACGTCCGCCGCCTTTAGGCAACATTATCAACGAGCGGGATCCATTTGAAATTGGCGCGTTTCCACATAGTTTCCCTTCGAACGACTTGCTATTTTAGAGGAGAAAGTCAGGTCCTAGGATGCTTAGGAAGGAGAGCCAACAATCATGATGAGGCTGAAAGTAAAAGGAATGCACCTCGTGGATGAAGACGACAATCAGGTTTTGTTTAACGGTTTATGCTTCATATGCAGAGACAGAGAAAAGGGTTACCTGGAACCGAATATTGAAAAGAAGCTGGAGGTATTCGCCAAGCGAGGTTTCAACCTGATTCGGTTGGGCATCTTCTGGGACGGCGTCGAACCCGAACCGGGCGTGTACGACGATGCGTATTTCGACAAGGTAGCCCGGGTTGTGCGCTCGGCCGAACAGCACGGGATCTACGTCTTCCTGGACATGCACCAAGACTTGTTCTCGGCAAAATTTATTGACGGAGCGCCCGAATGGGCCACCTTGGACGAGGGTCTGGACCATCCGGCGGACAATGCGATCTGGTACGAAGCCTATCTCAAGAGCCCGGCCGTGATGAAAGCGGCGGATAACTTCTGGGCGAATCGGGAAGCCGCCGACGGCATCGGCTTATTGGACCACTACGAGGCGATGTGGACGCATATTGCCCGAAAATTCAAAGGGTATTCCAACATGATCGGCTTCGAGCCGATGAATGAGCCTTATATGGGAAGCCTTGCGCCGCAGGTCTTCAGCACTGCGATAGCGGCAATCAGACAAAAGAATCCTTCCTTCGATATCGCGAATGCCCAGTCCGCTTCTTCCGAAGAGCGTGAGCTCATGACGGCAATTCTGACGGAGCATTTCGGCAGGTTCGACAAGGACACATTAATGCCGTTTTACAACAGAATTTTGAGGGCTGTTCGCAAGGAGAGGCTTATTTGTGGAGCAGCACCTACCACCAGTATGTTGAGGGGATGGAAGACGACCCTAATTATCGAAGTCTGGAGAGGGGATATCCCGTTCGAATCGCTGGCAGCCTTCAAAGCTATCGTTACGATTACGATAACAAGAAGTTGGCGGCGAAGTGGGAGGCGAGGAAGGACGGCATAACGACTCTGTACATGCCGGATTTGTCTGCAATCTATAAATCGAATCTAGCGGTTTCAAGGAAATCGAAGGTTAACATAGAATCGTTCGAGGATGCCTCCGGAGGCTTTGTCACGATAACGGCGCTGGAGGACGGAATGGTGGAAGCCGTAATTGGCTGAATCGGATTACTATAGCAGAGGGGATGACAGCGATGAAAATCGTACGCTTAAAAACGAATCGAATAACCAATCCGTTGGGATTTATGCTCGACAAGCCCGGACTATCCTATGTCGTGACGGAGACCGAAGCGCAAAAGCAGGTTGCCGCGCGTTACGAAGTCGCATTGGACGAGAGCTTCTCAACCCTCGTTTACGACAGCGGCAAAAGAGAGGATATCGACAGTCTGGTCTTCGAGCTGCCAATAGAGCTGAAATCGCGAACCCGCTATTACTGGCGAGTAGAGGTTTGGGCGGATAATGGCGATCATGCCGTTAGCGACTCCGCCTGGTTCGAGACCGCAAAGCTGGATGAGGCTTGGAGCGCCCAATGGATCGTTCCCGAGCTGGACAAGGACATTCACCCGGTTCTCGGCCGTTCGTTCGAACTGACCGGACCAGTCTCGTCTGCTCGCGCCTACGTATGCGGCCTGGGACTGTATGAGCTGGAAATCAACGGCGTCAAAGCCGGGAACGAATATTTGACGCCTCTTTTTAACGCTTATCAGAAGTGGCTGCAGTATCAGACGTATGACGTGACGGAGCTGTTGCGGCAAGGCGGAAACCGCGTAGAGGTCAAGCTCGGAAACGGGCTGTACAAAGGGCGCTTCGGCTTCGACGGCGTTTCGACCGAATTGTACGGCAAGGAGTTCGCGATGCTGTGCGAGATTGTCGTGACTTATGCGGACGGGTCTGCCGTCGTCATCCCTTCCGATACGTCGTGGACGGCGAAGAAAAGCCGGGTGATGGGCAGCAATCTGTACGACGGGGAAACGTATGACGCTACCTTTGAACTCTCGGAATCGTTCCCTGTACGAGAAGGCGAACTCGGATACGACCGGCTGACGGCGCGGCTCAGCTTGCCTGTCGTCGTCAAGGAGGAACTCAAACCGATCGAGGTTATCCGAACGCCAGCGGGCGAGACCGTGCTGGACATGGGGCAGAATATGGTCGGCTGGATCCGCTTTCGAACGAAAGCTCCCAAGGGTACGGTTATTCGTTTGCAGCACGGCGAAGTGCTGCAGGACGGTCATTTCTACAATGAAAACTTGCGGACTGCCAAGGCCGAGTACGTCTATACGGCAGACGGTACGGATGCGATCGTTCGCCCTTATTTTACCTTCTTCGGATTCCGGTACGTCAAGGTGGAAGGCTGGCCGGGCGAACTGAATCCGGACGATTTTACCGGCTGCGCGCTTTATTCCGATCTTGAAGAGATCGGATCTTTCGAAACGAGCGATCCGCTCGTCAACCGTCTGTTTCTGAACGCTCTATGGGGGCAAAAAGGCAATTTCCTCGACGTTCCGACGGACTGTCCGCAGCGCGATGAAAAGATGGGCTGGACTGGCGACGCGCAGGTATTTTCCGGAACGGCGTGCTTCAATATGGACTCGTACGCTTTCTTCCGCAAGTACGGCTACGATATGGGGAAGGAGCAGGAGGATCGCGGCGGAATGGTGCCGATGGTCGTTCCAGCGGCGAACGTACAAGGCGGCGGTTCGAGCGCCTGGGCGGACGCGGCGACGATTATTCCGTGGAACGCCTATTTGCATTACGGGGACAAAGCGATTCTTGAACAGCAGTTCGAGAGCATGAGAACATGGGTCGATTACATCATCCGGGCAGACGAATCGACAGGAGGCCGCCGCCTGTGGACGAGCGGATTTCATTTCGGAGACTGGCTGGCGCTGGACGGAGCCAATCCCGATTCCCCGATGGGCGGAACGGATACGGATTTCATCGCGTCCGCTTATTATCGCTATTCCTCGCAATTGGTTGCCAAGGCGGCCAAGGTGCTGGGCAAAGAAGAGCTGGCAAATGACTACGGGCGGATTTCCGAAGAGGTTAAGGCTGCGATAGAAGACGAGTTTTTCAGCAAGAACGGCCGCTTGGCGTTGGACACGCAGACGGCGTATGCGGTAGCGCTGTTTATGGACCTCGTCCCGGACGCTCATCGCAAGAGAGTGATAGAGTCGCTGCGCAAACGGCTGAAGCTCGACCGCAACCATCTCAAGACGGGCTTTGTCGGCACCCCGTATTTGAATGCCGTACTATCGGACAATGGCTGCAACGACCTGGCGTACACGCTGCTGCTGAATGACGATTATCCAAGCTGGCTGTACGCCGTCAAGCTGGGAGCTACGACGATCTGGGAGAGATGGAATTCCATCCTGCCCGACGGTAAAATCAGCAGCACCGGCATGAATTCGCTGAACCATTATGCGTACGGTGCGATCGCCGAGTGGATGTATCGGACTGTCGCGGGGATCAATCCGACAGAGATCGCGCCGGGCTTTCGCCGGGCGGAGTTGGCGCCGCAACCGGATTTTCGCTTGCAGTGGGCCAAATCGAGCGTTCAAACCGCCGCAGGCCTGTACAAGAGCGAATGGTCGTTCGACAAGGCTGGGAATCTTACATTCTTCTTCGAGATTCCCTTCCATGCAACGGCGCTCGCCCGCTTGCCTCGCGCGGATGCGGCGGCGATGACGGTGAACGGCGAACCGCTTTCCGGATCCGGAATTGAAGGCGCTCAGCAGGGAGAAGAAGTGCACCTGGAGCTGTCCGCCGGACGCTATACGATTCGATACGAGCCGACGAAGAGTTACATTCGGCGATTGAGCACACATACGCCGCTCGTCGAGCTATTGTACGATGAGGGGGCAAGACCGCTGATCGCCAGCTTGCTTCCGCACGGAATGGAGCTTAATCCGGATACGCTCGGCGCCTCGATCGGAGAAGCCTCCCTGCGGGACTTGTCGGCCTATTATCCGATGGAGGCGGAGATGCTTGACGATCTGGACGCGAAGCTGGCGTCTTTGTCTGCGACCTGAAACGGTTCGGAGGAGATGATGAGCGATGAAAGTCACGACGCTGGAGCTTGCCAAAGAAGGCGCTACGTTGACCGGTTATGTTCTTGATTCTTCCAAGGAATTGTCCAACGCACGCGTTCGCCCGGCCGTTCTGATCTGTCCGGGCGGCGCATATCGGCTATGCTCGGACCGGGAAGCCGAACCGGTCGCGATGGCGTTTCTTGCGGAGGGCTATCAGGCGTTCGTGCTAAGGTATTCTCTTAGAAGTCCATGACGGATACGGAGGCGGCCAGCTGGTTCGGGCTCTGTACGGCCTGGCTCCGGCGTCAATTCGGGGATTTTGCCGCCGACAAGGACGTCATCCTTGATGAAGAAACGACCGGGTATTCCGTAGATGTCCAACTGGGCGTACTCTGGAAAAATCCGGAATGCAGGCGGCTTCTCCTCGACATGCTGCCGATTTTGGAAGAGAGCTCTAAGCTGCAGGAAGCGATGGGAGCTCCGCTCCGAATGATCGTCAAATATGGCGGAGGGTTTCTGTCTGAAGATGAGCTGAAGGAATTGGATGAACGGTTAAGGGAAGTTCCCTTTGTCGGCGGATATTGAGAGACGTTCGTTCCTCAAGCGGGTAGAGGAGAAGGGAGAGGCCATGATTGAGAATCCGTCCTGTCTGGTCGTCGTTTATGTGATCGAAGGAGAAGGGAAGCATAACTTGGGCGGCCTGGACGTTACGGTAAAGCCGGGGGAGATGTATATGATTCCTTCGGCCGAAGCGGATGCGGTCCGGGAAGTCGATGTCGAGAAGTCTCTTCAATGGATACGGCTGGTTTTTCGCGCAGAGAGCCTGGGGATGGCCGCGCCGATCCTGCCGATGAGGTGGAAGGTACTTGGCGAGCATCGCGACGAATTGATCCGGGTGCTGGAAGAGATGTCCCCTTACCTCCGGGAAACGGCGAACGTTCCCGAAGTAGATCCGACATCGGTATGGACGCAATTCATGGCCTTTTTTCTTTCTCCGTCCAAAGCGAATCTACAAACGTTCGAGGAAAACGAGGTTACGATTCGCCGAGCGATTCATGAGATGGGGCACCGATTCATGACCCGTTTTTCCGTATCGGAAATCAGCCGCAAAGCGGCCATGAGCACGCGCCAATTCCAACGTAAATTCAAATCTCTGACGGGAATAACCTACATGAAGCTGCTGCAGGAAGTCCGCATTCGACATAGCTGCGGGTTGCTGAGATTTACCCGATTAAGCGTTCAGAAGATTGCCGAGTCCGTCGGTATCTACGACATGCATCACTTCTATCGGCTGTTTCGCGAGTATTGCGGCACGACCCCAAGCGAATTCCGGCATTACAACTCCCTTTCCGGGTCCGAGTGGTTTCGATACTGATTGGGAGTTATTTTTGTTAAAACGCTAACCAATTAAACTTGAGAAGCAACATAATTGTCGGACACGATTACGAGGAGGGGAAAGTTGTGATAAATGATATTCGCGGCATTGTCGCGCAGCTTACGCTTGAGGAGAAAGCCGGCCTTTGTTCGGGCGAGAGCTTCTGGACGACCAAGGCGATCGATCGGCTCGGAGTTCCGTCCATCATGATGACCGATGGTCCTCACGGCTTGCGCAAGCAGGCAGGGGATGCCGACCATTTGGGGCTGAACGAAAGTGTCCCGGCAACCTGCTTTCCGACCGCAGCCGGGCTGGCAAGCTCCTGGGACCGGGAGCTCGTCCGCAGAATGGGGGAAGCGTTGGGCAAGGAAAGCCAAGCGGAGGGCGTCTCTATCCTGCTGGGTCCCGGCGCGAATATTAAAAGATCTCCGCTTTGCGGCCGGAATTTTGAATATTTTTCGGAAGATCCGTTCCTGACCGGGGAATTGGCCGCGGCTCATATAGCGGGCGTTCAAAGCCAGGGCGTCGGCACGTCGTTAAAACATTTCGCCGTCAACAATCAGGAGCATCGCCGCATGACAACGGACGCGCTGGTGGACGAGCGGACGCTGCGTGAAATTTATTTGACTGGCTTCGAGATTGCGGTGAAGAAGTCACAGCCATGGACCGTTATGTCGGCTTACAACCGCTTGAACGGGACGTACTGCTCGGAGAACGAAACGCTGCTCACCCGCATTTTGAAAGAGGAATGGGGGCATGAAGGAATCGTCGTTTCCGACTGGGGCGCCGTCAACGAGGCTGCAGCCAGCGTAGCGGCGGGGATGGAGCTGGAGATGCCGACCAGCCACGGGATCGGACAGCGCAAAATCGTCGCTGCGGTAGAGAACGGAGAACTGTCCGTCGAGGCGCTGGACAGAGCGGTGACGAGACTGCTGACCGTTATTTTCAAAGCGGAGGACAATCGAAAGCCGAATGCGACATACGACAAGGAAGCGCATCACAGGCTTGCAAGGGAAATCGCCCGCGAGTCGATGGTGCTGCTCAAAAACGAAGACAACCTGCTTCCGCTGCCGAAGAAGGGCAAGCTTGCGGTTATCGGAGCGATGGCCGAACAGGCCCGGTATCAGGGCGGAGGAAGCTCGCACATCAAACCGACGAAGCTGGACAGCATAAGGGAGGAAATCGCGAATACGGCAGGGGAAGCGGACATTCGATATTCGCAGGGTTACCGACTGGAGAGCGACGAGAGCGACGAGACCTTGCTGCAAGAGGCCAGTCAAGCCGCAGCCGATGCAGACGCGGCCCTCGTGTTCGTCGGTCTTCCGGATCGCTATGAATCCGAAGGCTATGATAGGACGCATCTGAATCTGCCTGCCAACCATATCGAACTGATCGAGCGGATCGCCTCGGTTCAACCGAACGTTGTCGTGGTGCTGAGCAACGGTTCTCCCGTAGTCATGCCGTGGCTGGGCCGTGCCAAGGCCCTTATCGAAGCCTATCTGGGCGGACAGGCCGCGGGCGGTGCGATTGCGGACCTGCTGTTCGGAGACGCCAATCCGAGCGGCAAGCTTGCGGAGACCTTCCCGCAGAGCTTGAAGCACAATCCTTCGCATCCGTATTTCCCCGGCGAAGGGGATCGGACGGAATATCGGGAAGGCATGTTTGTCGGATACCGCTATTTCGACGCCAAGGATATCGAGCCGTTGTTTCCTTTCGGATTCGGATTAAGCTATACGACTTTCGCCTATTCCGGTCTTAAGCTGGACAAGAGCGAGATAAGCGACCGCGACACCGTGCAAGTAAGTGTCAGCGTGAAGAACACGGGAAGCAGATTCGGCAAGGAAATTGCCCAACTCTACGTCCAAAGCCGGAATTCAAGCGTCATCCGTCCGGAAAAAGAGCTGAAAGGCTTTGCCAAAGTGGCGTTAACCCCGGGGGAGGAGCAGACGGTTACGTTTACGCTCGATAAACGAAGCTTTGCCTATTACAACGAGGATTTGAAGGATTGGCATGCGGAAACGGGCGAATACGAAGTTTTGATCGGCAGTTCTTCGCGCGATATCGCGTTGCGGGCGGTTCTGACGGTTCAATCGACGACCGAAATCGTTCCAACTTTTCATCGGAACTCGACGATGGGCGAGTTGATAGCGAATCCGGCGACGGCGCCGATTCTTGCCCATTTGCAGAGCATGGCGCCGCAGCAGCAAACGCAAGCTTCATCGGATGCCGTATCTTCGGACATGATGATGGCGATGATGCGATACATGCCGCTTCGCGCGCTGCTTCCCTTTACTGGCGGCGCGATGACGGAAGAGACGCTGAACCTGCTGCTGGAGCAATTCAACCAAGCCGTTCGAAGGGAACGGAATCAAGGCTAGCTTTGCCCGATCGTACAGCAGGGCTTGCCCTTTTGTACGATGTTTTTCAAGGTGGTGGCCTATAGAATATAAGATGTACTTGCTAATTGAGAGAGAGAGAAAGAGAGAGAGACCTCTACAAAAAAACGATAAATGGAGGAATCAAAATGGCTTTCAACGAGAATTCAACATTGGGTGAACTTTTGGAAAACGAAGCTACCGTTGCCGTACTCGAAAAACATCTGCCAGGCATATCGACGAACCCGATGGCCAGTATGGGGAAGAGGCTGACGCTCCAGCAGTTGGCCGGCATTCCGCAAGCGAATATCCCCCATGAGTTGATAAGCGCGATCGTGGCCGATTTGGCCGGAATTCCGGATCAAGCCGCCGAGTCGACCTCGGGGAAGAGCGGATCGGCATCTCCCTCCGCATCTGCGGCAGCGGAGAAGATCGCTCCGGAAGGCTCCGTAGCCCTCGTGACTGGAGCGGGCAGCGGCATCGGACGAGCCGCGTCGCTCAAGCTTTCGCAAGCCGGCTTCAAGATTGTAGCGGTCGACTTTAATTCGAAGACGGGCGAAGAGACGCTACGCCTCGTTCGCGGGCAAGGCGGCGAGGGCATCTTCGTTCAGGCGGACGTTTCCAAGCATGAAGATGTCGAACGATACGTGAAAGCGACAGTCGACACGTACGGAAGGATCGACGCCTTCTTCAACAACGCAGGCGTGCTTCAGAAATTCTCGCTGCTGGAAAACATCGAGCTGTCCGAGTTCGAGAGGATCATGGGCGTCAACGTTCGCGGCGTTTTCCTCGGTCTGAAGCATGTGCTTCAGGTCATGAACAAGCAAGGCTTCGGTTCGGTCATCAATACGGCCTCGACCGCAGGCATCCGCGCCGAACACAGCATGGCGGTCTACACGGCAAGCAAGCACGCCGTCATCGGCCTGACGAAGGCGGCGGCGATCGAGTACGTTCGCAAAGGCGTGCGCGTCAACGCGATCTGCCCCGGCGGCGTCGATACGGCTCTTACCCAGGCTGTTCCGACCATGATGCAGGAAAGCGGTTATATGCCGGAGGAATTCCCGAACATGAGAATCGGTCGGTTCGCCGATCCGGACGAGCTTGCGGAGATGGTCGTATTCCTTGCCTCCGGCAAGTCCAGCTATATGACCGGCTCGATCGTCGCGGTGGACGGCGGGTTGACGCTGTAAACCGGAGAACGAATCTTTACGGAACGATCCGACAAACGGCAGATTCCATTATGGAGGAATCTGCCGCTTGTCGGTTTGGCGCGCTTGTTCTGGTTATCTGTCTCCTATAGGAGGTTCTCCGTCAAGCCAGTTCCACTCGTTATTTTCCATGAAAATGGAGGTGGAAAGCTCGGGAGCGAAGGTCGGCGGCAGGAAGCCGAGCACCGCGCCGGCAAAGGCTTTGCATTTGTCGCCGGTAGGCGCCGTCAGCAAATCGTTGACCATTTCGATAAAGCCGTCCGGTTTTTCCGGAGCCTTCTCCACGGCTTTCATCAAGGACTTGTGGCAGGGAAAAAGGATGCGATTGCGCGCCAGGACGATTCGGCTGCCGAACAGAGCGAGAATGCTTGCGGAATGCGTCAGCAAATAAAGGTTGTCTTTTTTGGCCGCTTCGTCGGCAAAATAAAAGCCGTACAGCATAATCTGCGCGGTGAAATCCCGAATATTCTTCTCATAGTTTTTCTCGGGATAAACCGGGATTTTGGCAAGAAGCGCATCCAAATCCGGTATACGGGAATACCAGGCCTGAGATCCGATGAAGGAAGCACGGGTAGGCTCGCTCCCTCGTTCGGCCGCCGCCTCCAGAAACCCCAGGTTGATAATCTTGCCGTCGATATACCCTCCCTCGTAATCGCAGATTACCTTGTCGCGGTTGATATACGACAGATTGTGCGATTTTTGACGTTCGGCATACGATTCGTCGTCGACCACCAAATATACGTCGACGTCCGACGACTCTCTCGCAATCCCTTGCGCGACGGAACCCGCTGTAATGATGGACAGAATGGAAGAATCCGCACTCAGCGCTTCCGTCAGTTTGTCTAAAGCTCGCTTATGATGTTCGAACATGGTCTACCTCCTTGATTTGTCAAGATGAGGCTAGAATAGCAAAAAGGAACAGACCGAACTATAGGGAATCACGCCAGATTTTCTTGTCGGACAAGCTTAATGGTCAAGCCGGTTGCGGACGCAAAGGGGCAGTGATAAGATAAGCGCACGAAGGGAGCGCGTACTGCTCATCGATACCCAGATTCCCGATAGAATGTGGCTCGAAGTTGATTCGAAACGGCGGAGGCCTCTCGAAGCTTGCTTATGCCGCGCCTGCTAAAACGGGGTATAAGAAGGAAGAACAGGAGCGATGCTGCACATGAGATCTGACGAATGGACAAATTCGCGACAGTCTTTTGACGAGGACGGAGCCATTTCCGATTCGAGAATACCGATCCTGATTTGGATCGTTCTGATTTACGGAGCCTCTCTGGCCTTGCAACTGATCGACGGAGATTTCCATTGGATCAACCTGTTGTTTTTCACAGGGCTGATCGCTTTGCATGCATCTTTGTACTGGCATTCCCCTTCTTTTGTCGTCAAGCGGGCGTGGATTTATTTTCTCATTCAAGGACTGCTCGTCTATGCGGCTTCCTATCTGGTACCGACCGGTTCTCCGGTCGTGCTGATCGGTCTCTATCCCGCTCTGATCAGTCAAAGCACGGGCGTCTTTAACGAGAGAAGCAAAATCGTGCTTGTCTCGCTGGGCTGCTATTCTCTGATGCTGATTGCGCTGGGCGCCATGGACAGATCTCGCGAATTTGCCCTGATCATTCCCGTGTTTGTTCTGCTGAACGTCATTGTGGTCTCGTATGGGCTGCTGTTTTTTCGGCAGGTTCGGGCGAAGCTCCGCACGCAGAGCTTTCTTCGGGAACTGGAGCGAACCCACCGGAGGGTAGAGGAGCTGACGCTTGCCAACGAGCGGCAAAGGATGGCGCGCGATCTGCACGATACATTGGCACAGGGGCTTGCGGGCTTGCTGATGCAACTGGAGGCGGCGGATGCGCATCTGGACAAAGCCAATCCGGAACGCGCGCAGGATATTATCAAGAAAGCGATGGAACGGGCAAGATCAACGCTGTCGGAGGCCAGACTGGTCATTGACGATCTGAGGCAGAACGGGGGAACTGAAGCCGGGGACGGCGACTTCGTCCGGCTTGTCGGCGAAACGGCGGACAAGCTCACCGCCCATACGCCTCTTTCCGTATCCCTGAATTCTTCCCCGCTGCTGCCTTTGTCCCGTTTCGTCATGGAGCATTGTCTCTACATCGTCGGAGAGTGTATTGCCAATGCCGTCAAGCATGCGGAGGCGAAGCGCCTCTGCCTAACGATCGAACAGGATCCTCGAACCGAGAGCCTGCGCCTTGTTGTCCAGGATGACGGAATCGGCTTTCATGTCGGCGCAATCGGCCAGCGTTCGGGGCATTACGGTCTTGTCGGCATCCGCGAACGGATTCGGTTGCTGGGCGGGGAAGCGGAGATTAGCAGCGCACCTGGAAAGGGAACGACGATCGAAGTAAGGGTCCCGGGCAGAAAAGGAGAGAAGGAATGACCAAACAAATTCTGATCGTCGACGATCACCTGCTGGTGAGAGAGGGCTTGAAGCTCATTATCGAAACGAACGAAGAGTACCGGGTCGCGGGCGAAGCGGAAAACGGGGAGATTGCCCTTCGCCTCGCGGAGCAGCTGCGACCGGATATCATCTTGCTCGATCTGAACATGCCGGTCATGAACGGTCTCGAAACGATGAAGCGGCTGCGGGAGCAAGCGCTCGACATTCCTGTCATTATTTTGACCACCTATAATGAAGACGATTATATGGTGCAGGGCTTGGCCCTGGGTGCGAAAGGTTACCTGCTCAAGGATGCCAACCGCGAAAAGCTGTTTCATACGCTCTCGTCCGCGCTGAGGGGAGAGACGCTGCTGCAGCCGGAAGTGGCTTCGAAGGTGTTCGGCTTCCAGCAGGAGCGGGTGTCTCCGGCTCACACCGGAAGGCGCGAGCTTCCCGCCTTGTCAGATAAGGAGCAGCTTGTGCTGCAGGCGGCGGCGCGCGGATACCGGAGCAAGGAGATCGCCTTCGATTTGGGCATATCCGAGCGCACCGTAAAGGCCCATTTGACCAGCATTTATAACAAGTTCGGCGTCGATTCCCGTTCACAGGCGGTCGCGATGGCGATCGAGCACGGCGTTATTCACCTCTGAAATCAGGAAATACCCGATCGTACATCACGGGCATGCCGTTCATGTACGATTTTTTTGTGAGCGCACCCGATTGTCCCAAGAGAATAAGATATCGCTATCCTATCTTCGGAATGCGTTATATGAAGCCGCTTGAAAACTGGGTAGACTTGTGGTTGAAGGTCCAAAATGACACCTTGGGGGAGGGGATGCCATGCTAAAGGCAGTCCTGTTCGACGATGAACCGATCGTTCTGACCGGAATGTTAAAGAAGTTTGACTGGACGCGATATGGGATCGAGTTGGTCGGCACCGCAACCGACGGTCTATCCGCTCTTCGATTAACGAGAAGGCTTCAGCCGGATATCGTTCTTACCGATATCCGGATGCCGGGGATCGACGGTTTGCAGCTTATCGAAAAAATTGCTCGGGAGTTGCCGAATACGAAGTTTATTGTATTTAGCGGATACAATGAGTTTGAATACGTTCGAAGGGCAATCGGCCTCGGCGTTATCGATTATTTGGAGAAACCGATCACCTTCGCCAAGATAGAGAGCGCGCTTGTCAGAACGATTGAACGAATCAGTCAAGATCACGAATTCAGCGAATTGAAATTCAAGTGGGAATCCGATCGGGAGGGGAGGCTGGAAAAAGCGACGCGAGAGCTGCTGCTTGCGGGCGAGGGGGCTTTGACCGAATGGAAGGAGGCGTACGGCAGCGGTCCGCATTATACTTCCATCATGGTGTTAGCTTTCGACAGCGATATCCCCCGGTTGCCCGAACATCCAATGTACAAAGAAATTGCGATCAAAAACGGAACCGAGCGTTTGGCGGTTCTGCTCGTCATGGAGGAGTCAAGAGAAAAGCTGGACGAACGGATAGAAACATGGGATATCCCGGAGCCCTTTGGATCCGGAAGGCGATACGAGTTGCTTAAAGATGCGCGCAGAAGCTACCATGAAGCCCTTCGCGCGCTCCGGTACGGCAGGTTTATGAAGGAGGGCGGCCGGGTGCGAATAGAAGAAATCGAGAGCAGGGAAAGCAAGCTGTACGCTGACCTCGGGCACCACGAGAAATCGATTATTCTGTCTCTTCGTACCGGAGATAAGGACGGGTTGAATTGGGCTCTGCATGCCTACCGGGCCTGGGTGAAAGAATGGAAGGTGCCGCCGGAGCGACTGGAGCAGGAGCTTGTGAAGCTTGTGTTTTTAAGTCTCGAGATGGCCAGAGAGACCGGGGCGGAGACAGGGGAGCTTGGAATCCTCAGACATTGGGAGCTTCACGAGATGAATTCGCTTGACGACATGTTCGAATGGATGCACGGCAAACTGAATGAATTAAACGTTTGGACAACGGGCAAAAGACGTGAAGCGAAGCACTCGTCCCTTGAAAGAGTGCTTGATTATATAGAGGAGAGATACGACCGGGATTTGTCGCTGCAGGAGCTGGCCGAGCTCGTCGAGCTTCATCCGGCCTATCTTAGTTTGCTGTTTAAAGAGCGCCTCGGCGTTTCCTACAGCAAGTATTTAACGGCTCTGAGAATAGAGAAAGCCAAAGGATTGCTGCGCGATGGCGAGCGGGTTCATGAGGTCTGCAGGAGGGTCGGGTACTTCAATCAGAGGCATTTTGCGGATGTGTTCAAGAGGGCGGTTGGAATAAGTCCGGGACACTATCGCGAAGCACACAGTTCGGGACGAAGGTATGCGTTCGATGACGAAAATTAAACTTCGACTGCCGTTGACTTTCCGCTTTCGTAGAATCCGGAGCCGTTTTCTCGCCGCCATGATTTTATGGTCTTTGCCTGCTATCGCTTTGCTGGGTATCACCTCTTATAATATTTCGAAGTCGACCGTTACGGAGCTTAATGCCAAGTCGAATCAAGAAAGACTGAGAACGTCAAGCGACATCGCCGATTTGCTCTTCCGCAATATTAACGGACTCCACTTTTCAATTGTCGTAAGCGATGCGATTCGACGCGATCTTACGGCGGCCGCCGCTCCCCTCTATTTGTCATCGGACAAGCCAAGTGGGGACACTTCCGCTTTGTTAAGCCGGATTATTAGCGACAGCTCGGCGGACACCAAGTACGTCACCTCCATTTGCTTGCTTGATTTGCAGCTTCGTATCGCCTGCTCGGGCAGATCGGACGATGCCGGCGCATATGAGGGACCGAACCGGGACGAACAGCTTCGGCAATCGGACTGGTATCGCAGCGCCTTTGAAGGAAAAGGCAAGGTTCTATACTACCCTTCGGATATTTTCGGAGAATCGGACTCTTCTTTTTCGACGATCAAGCTGTTTCGAGACAAGGAGGGGGTAGAAGGCGAACCCTTGGGCCTATTGGTCGTGAATGTATCGAAGTCGATTTTTAAGACAGTGTTCGGAGAAGGCGAGGCGTATGGAGGCTTTATGATTCTGGACGAACGACAAGGCTTGTCGCGGGCGGTGTACGGCCATTTCGAGCATCTGCCGCAAAGCGGAGGCATCGACGAGGTTGTAAACGATTTGGAAGAGCAGTCCATTCTCGTCACCGCCTATTTCAATCAGACGACGAACTGGACTTTCCTCCATCTTGTTCGTTCTTCCGAGCTGTTAGGGCCGTCCAGAAATATTCCCTGGATCACGACTGCCGTTGCGATTGCCTTTGCCGCGATCGCGCTGGTGATGTCCTATCTTCTCTCTCGAACGGTGACGAAGCCGCTGCTGGAGCTCAAGAAAATGATGCTGGACTGGACCAAGGGGGCCAGAGATTTTCCGGTTGCCTTCGGCAATGATGAAGTGGGGGTAATCGGGGAAACATTTAAACGAATCTCAAGCCTCAACGAGGAGCTTTCCGCCAAGCTGATTCGCTCGCAGCTTAAGGAACGCGAAGCCGAACTGCGCGCCCTTCAGTCGCAGATTAAGCCGCACTTTTTGTACAACACGCTGGACTCCATTTATTGGATGGCTATTCTGGACGAGCACAAACCGATTGCGGATATTGCCGAGTCCCTATCCGTCAGCTTTAAACTCATCCTGAACCAAGGGAATGAAATGTTAACCGTTCGCGACGAACTGCTCCATATCAGACATTACGTTCGCATCCAAAACATCCGTTTCGATAATCGTTTTCTTTACATTGAAGAGGTTGACGAATCGATTATGGATTCGACCATGTTGAAGCTTCTTCTTCAACCGCTCGTAGAGAACGCGATTTTCCACGGGCTCGAACGTAAAATTGGAGACGGAACAATTGTCTTAAAAGGCGCTAGAGACGGCGGGAAGCTAATTTTTACGATTTCGGACGACGGTGTAGGGATGGCGGATATCTCGATGACGGAACGAGGCTATGGACTTCGCAATGTCAAAGAACGACTAAACCTGTATTACGGAGAACAAAGCGACCTCGAGATCTGGAGCCAGCCGGGAAGAGGGACGAAAATTACAATTCGATATGATCCGTCACCTTAAAAAAACAGCGCTTACCTAAAATTTAAAGCGCTTACGAACCGGATTTCTTAAAAGCTATAATAAAGCTACCGGTTAAACATCCGGAAATCATTCAGATCAGGGGGGCACTTCGAAGTGTTTACAAGCAAATTCAAGAAAACGGTTCCAGTGATGTTGGGCGTCATGATGGTTGCGGGGGCATTATCGGGTTGCGGAGGAAGCAATACGAACGGAAAAGAGACAGCCTCTCCAGTCTCCAGCAATTCGGAGTCGGCCTCCACGGCGGCAACCCCCGAAAAAGAGGTTAAGATAACGCTTTCCACGGACAATTCGCAAGATGCGGTCAATACGGCGAATGCCTACATTGCCGCGTTCGAAAAGAAATACCCGAACATCAAGGTGGAACTGGAAACCCGTCCAGGCGGCTCGGAGGGAGACAACATTGTTAAAACCCGGCTGGCTACGGGAGATATGACAGATGTTTTTTTCTATAATTCCGGCTCCTTGATGCAAGCGCTTTCCCCGGAAAGGAACATGATCGATTTGACGAACGAGCCGTTCCAGCAGGAGGTCATCGATTCCTTCAAGCAGACGGTATCGTTTAATGGCAAGGTGTACGGGGCGCCAACGGCTTCGACGATGGCCGGCGGCTGGTTCTATAACAAAAAAGTGTATGCGGATCTGGGTTTGCAGGTACCGAAAACTTGGGACGAGTTGATTGCAAACAGCGAGAAGATCAAGGCGGCGGGTATGACTCCCGTTATTGGCAGCTACAAGGACACTTGGACCTCTCAGTTAGTCGTACTTGCCGATTATTTCAATGTTCAAGCGGAGGTTCCTTCATTTGCCGAAGATTTCACCACTCGGAAAGCGACCAACGCAGGGACTCCGGCCATGCTCCGCTCGTTCGAAAAGCTGCAGGAGCTACATGACAAGCAATTAATGAACAAGGACCTACTGGCAACGACGTATGATTCGGGGCTCAAAATGTTGGCGGAAGGAAAGGGCGTACAATATCCGATGCTGTCGTTCGCGACGCCGGCCCTGCTTCAGAACTATCCGGACCAGATCGACAATATCGGTTTCTTCGCGCAGCCGGGAGACGACGCATCCTCGAACGGCTTGACGATCTGGATGCCGGGCGCGGCTTATATTTACAAGGAAAGCAAGCATATCGAAGAAGCCAAGCTGTTCGTGGCGTTCGTCGCTTCGGTTGAGGGAACGGAGGCAGCGAACAGCGTATCGAAACCGACGGGACCGTATTTGATCAAGGGCGCTTCCATTCCGGATGACGTACCGACGCTGGTCAAAGATATGCTTCCGTACTTCGATAACAATCAGACGGCGCCGGCTCTTGAGTTTGTTTCTCCGGTTAAAGGCCCGAGCCTGGAGCAGATCACGGTAGAAGTCGGATCGGGCATCAAGACTGCGCAGAAGGGCGCCGAGTCGTACGATCAGGATGTTGAAAAACAGGCGAAACAGCTTGGTCTCGAAGGCTGGTAATTCAAAGCTGCGAGTGAACGACGAGACGCAACAAGGTCTCGTCGTTCACTCGAATAAGCAGGTTCGCTATAGATCTCAGACATACTGGTTGGCATGGGAGAAAGGAAACTTACATGAAATCAATAATGTTTAAGCGAACGTATTCCTACTGGTTCCTCGTACCGGCCGGGATTGTATATTTGCTCATTTTTTTATTGCCCACGATATTGTCTTTCTTTTTTAGTCTGACACGATGGGACCTCGTCGACTGGACGTTTATCGGTCTGGAAAATTTCAGAATGTTCTTCAGAGAACAGTCGCTTGCTATCGGATTTCAAAATACGCTGATCTACGCCGTGGTCACCTGTTTCTTAAAAGTGGTGCTGGGCTTGTTTCTTGGCGTATTGCTGACTTCCAAGCTCCGTTCGAAGCACTTGCTTCGTTCTATCCTTTTTTTTCCGACATTGGTCAGCACAATTGCTGTCGGAATCGCGTTCAGCATGATGATGCATCCCTCGCAGGGGCTGATCAATAGCGCGCTTGCCGCCATTGGATTGTCTGGACCGGACTGGCTGGGCGATACGAAGCTGGCCTTGCTTTCCGTTGCCTTTGTCGACGTGTGGAAGGGCATCGGATTTGCCGTCGTTATCTACATTGCAGGCATCGTCTCCATCCCGACTGACTATTACGAGGCGCTGCAGATCGACGGAGGCGGCGGATGGCATAAGTTTTGGAGCATCATCGTTCCGCTCAGTCGTCCGGCTACGCACTCGGTCATCATTCTATCCTTCATTGGGGGTCTGCGCTCCTTTGATTTGATCTGGACGATGACGAAGGGCGGTCCGGGTTTTACGACGGATTTGATCGCTTCTATTATCTATAAACAGTACCAAGGTGGATTTTACGGACTCTCGACTGCGGGCAATGTCATTCTATTCCTGATCGTTGCCGTACTCGCGGTACCGCTCAATATGTATCTGAATCGAAAGGAGGTGGAAAGGTGAGAAGAGTTCGAGTCATCGGCTATGAAACGTTGGGAATCGCATTCGCCCTTCTTGTCTTCGGAGCGCCATTCTACTTCATGATTGTCAATGCCGGCAAGGATGCCAAAGGGGCTTCGCTGCTGAATATGGAATGGCCTTCATCGCCGCAATTCTGGGAAAATATTAGAGCCGTAATAGAGGTTCGGGACTATCTGCTCGTTCGAGCGTTTGTTAACAGCACCGCGCTCACGTTATTCTCTATTGTTTTCCTGGTTCTGTTTTGCGCGATGGCGGGATTCGTGCTTCAGCGGCGCCGGGAGCGGGCCACTCCAGTATACGAATTCCTGATTCTGTCCGGGTTAATTATTCCTCCGGCTATCGTACCTACGATATGGGTTTTGGATGGGGTCGGACTATTCAAGACGCTGCTAGGACTCATTCTCGTGGAAGTCGCTCTCGGATTCCCGTTCTCGGTGCTGTTGTACAAAAATTTCATGGCAACCGTGCCGAGAGAGATCGACGAAGCCGCCATTCTTGACGGCTGCGGCGGCTTGCGCTTGTTCTTCCGGATCATTATGCCGCTTCTGCAGCCCGTGACCGCGACGATCGTCGTGCTGTCTTCCGTTACGATTTTTAACGATTTTACAAATCCATTGTACTTCTTGCCGGGAGCCCGGAACGTAACCGTACAATTGACCCTGTACAACTTCCAAAGCCAGTTTGTCACACAATACAACTTATTGTTTGCCAACATCCTTTTAATTACGATTCCGCCGTTCATTCTATTTTTGATATTCAACAAACGAATTGTAGCCGGAATGACGGCAGGGTCGCTGAAAGCTTGATAACAGGAGGAGAATGAATGATGAGGAAGTTTTCCTTGATGCTCTTGCTTGTTTCGCTTTTGATGATGATCTTCGCTCCCGCTTACGCTTCCGGACCTCACAACGGGGATAGAGGGAAGAAAATGAGAATTGCTTTGGCTCTGGGACAGGGCGCGAAGAGCGCCTTCGAGGAGGGGTACGTTTTTCAGCGGGGAGCGACAACCGCGACCGATTTGAAGGAGCTGCAAAAGCTTTACAACGATGCAGGCGCTACCGAAATGTTCGTAAGAATCAATACGAAACGGTACAATGACGGAGATTTGTCCGTGGATCCCGCTCATGCCGAGCTGCACTCTCTCGAGTCCGGATTGGCGATGTGCCGTATCGCCGCCGAGGTCCATATGCCGATCAATCCTGAAATCATGGTCGCCTATACGTATATGGACTCCTTCTCTCAACAAGCGCCGGACTTCAAGGATTATCCGGAGCTGAACAAACCGGATAAGCCGTGGTCGGAATATTCGCTCGCCGAAATGAAATCCGTGCTTAAGCAATACGGGCAACTGGTTGCCAAAGAGTTGAAAATGGCCGGTTGCAAGGTGGACTATTGGAATCTGGGCAACGAGGCGAATTTCGGCTTCGCTGGAGTCAGCGTAGGGTTGAAGACGGCTGTCAATCCGATTCTGGAAACCACAACTTTGTGGGATATGTTCGTTCTCCCATCCTTCGGAGCGGAGTGGCTCAAGGACAATGTATGGAACTATAACGGACAGTTGATGGCAGCGTTGGCGGAGGGAATTCGAAAGGTCGACCGGAATGCCAAATTCTCGACACATGTCACAACAACAGTTGCGGATACAACCTCCATTACGACGTACTTCCGCACATTGGCGCAAAATGGATTTAAAGTCGATCAGGCCGGCATCAGTTTCTATCCGACCTCGATGTCCCATGTTCCGGACCCGCTTGGCACGGTTAAAGGGATGATTAACGCAGTCCGTCAAGAATTGCGAGTTCCCGTGTTTATCGCTGAATACGCTTACCCCTCCCATCCGATTGACAGCGGCCCTTATCAGGACTGGGATACGCCTCCGACGGGCTATGTCATTTCGGAAGCGGATCAAGCCAGATTTACGGCGGATTTACTTGCTTGGGGACGACAAAACGGCGTTAGCGGCATTCGACCGTGGGCTCCGGACTTGATTACTGGAGAATGGAGCGCGATGTCGTTATTCAATGCCGATGAAACGACGAAGATCGCCACGGCAAAGCCGATTCTAAACGTTTTTAGAGCCTTCCGCTAGCTCTATGGCAAGACAAGGAATGTCCTGCAATTGATTTAGGCTCCCCCTATCGTAACAGGGTGAAATCATAACGCCTGTTACGATAGGGGGAGCTTTGTCGGATTGTTCGCCTTCGATTTGCGCATTGCCCGATCGTACAAGAAGGGCATGCCCCTTCGTACGATTTTTTTATTGGGCCGGCAAGATAGAATAAAGGACATAACTTCACGACAAGGAAGGGATGTCCAATATGGCAAAGTGGCTTTATTCTATCGGAGAAAAGGTTTATCGTCATAAATTCAAGACACTGACCGCAAGTATGGCGATCCTGCTCGTTGCGGCTGCCTTGGTCATGAGCCTTGGCGCTTCGTTCGCAGGCGACCTGTCCATTCCCGGAACGAAATCTGAGCAAGCGATGAAGGTGCTGAACGAAGAGTTCCCGTCGCCCGACGAGGGGAACAAGGGTAACGTCCAGATGGTGTTCAAAGCCCCGCAAGGGGAAACGCTGGAGAGCGAATCCGTTCGTTCCTCGATTGAAGATGTACTTGCAAAAATCGGCGATGACCCCGATGTTGATTCGATCGCGGGTCCCTACGATAATTATTCATTAAGCGCAAGCAAGGAGATCGGATACGCAACCATCACTTACAAGCTAGATGCCGGAGAGGTAACGGAAACCTCGCTTGAAAAGGTGGAAGCCGGGGCGGAGGAAGCTCGGACAGCGGGCATTCAGGCCGATTACTCAGGCAACGTTGGTTCGGTTATTCCGGAAATCGGCGGCGTCTCCGAGGTGGTAGGCATCGTCGTCGCTTTCTTGATTCTGGCCTTTACTTTCGGATCGTTTCTGATCGCCGGGCTGCCGATTTTGACTGCGGTTATCGGCCTTGGCATCGGAATTCTCCTCGTGCTGATCGGCACGAACGTGATGGAAATGACCTCGATCTCCATTACGCTTGCGGTAATGCTAGGTCTGGCCGTCGGTATCGATTACGCCCTCTTCATCATCTCCAGGCACAGGCAGAGCCTTGCGGAAGGGAAGAGCGTGCGGGAATCGATCGCGATTGCGAACGCAACCGCGGGCAGCTCCGTACTGTTCGCAGGACTAACGGTCATTATTGCTCTGCTCGGACTGTCCGTCGTCCGAATTCCGTTCTTGACGACGATGGGGATCGCAGCTGCAATTACGGTCGCCGCGGCGATTGCGGTCGCAGTCGTGCTGGTGCCGGCCATGCTGGCTATCGTGGGCGAGAGAGCAAGACCGAAGTCTCGACCTAAGGCGAAGAAGAAAAAAAACTCTTTCTCGGGCGCCTGGGGCAATACGGTAGTCAAATATCCGCTGCCGATTGCCATTGCGGCGATTCTGCTTCTGATCTTTATCAGCTTGCCCGCTCTGAAGCTCGAAACGGGCTTGCCGGACAATGGTCTTAAGTCGGTAGAAAATACGGAAAGACGCGCCTACGATTTGCTGACCGAAGCTTACGGCCCTGGTTATCATGCTCCGCTTGTCCTTGTTGCCAAAGCGGATGCGAACGATTCCGGTTCGGATTCAACCGAAGCCATTCGCGACGCCTTGAAGGAACTGAACGGATTCGACAATGTTTCTTCTTTAAGCGAGCCAATGTTTAGCGCGTCCGGAAATGCGGCTATCGTAAACCTGCTCCCTGGAACCGGACCGCACGATAGCCGAACGAAAGAGCTGGTGCAGGAGATCAGGGACTCTGCGGAAGAAGCTGCAGGGAAAGGGGGGGGCGTCGAGTTGTTGGTGACCGGAACGACGGCCGTCAACATCGATATTTCCGATAAGCTGAACGAAGCGCTGCCCCAATTCGCGCTTTTGATCGTCGGTCTGGCCATCATCCTGCTTGGAATCGTGTTCCGGTCCATTTGGATTCCGATCAAGGCGGTGCTCGGATATTTGCTGACGCTGACGGCGACGCTGGGCTTTATCGTATTCGTCGTCCAGGAAGGCCATCTGGCCCAGCTGTTCGGCATTCCGGAGCCGGGCCCCGTACTCAGCTTCTTACCGGTATTGACTGCCGGGATCTTATTCGGACTTGCCATGGATTATGAGGTATTTCTGGTCAGCCGGATGCGCGAGGAATACTCCCGAACCGGCGACGGCCGTCAAGCGGTGCTCGCCGGCATGGCCAACAGCGGGAGCGTCGTCACCGCGGCGGGCTTGATCATGGTCGTTGTGTTCGCCAGCTTTATTTTTGTCGAAGACACGATGATCAAATCGATGGGACTCGCGCTTGCCTTCGGAATTCTCGTGGACGCCTTCATCGTACGGATGACGATCGTCCCGGCCATCATGGCGCTTATGCCCCGGTTGGCCTGGTATTTCCCGCGCTGGCTGGATCGCATTACGCCGCGAGTCGACGTAGAAGGGGAATCCATCCACGATGTATCGGACGATTCCGAGAAAGTCGCATAAGGTTTGTTCTTGCATAGGGTGCGGATCGGCAAGCCGATTCGCACCTTTCTTCCCAGGAAGGAAGGAGACAGAAGCGTGAAGAAGAAGATTAGGAATCGACTTTCCCGGATTCAATAAGGAGAGTCTAAAAGGAGAGAGAACAAATGCAGCTTTACGCAGTAAAGTTCGGCGAATCCCCTTTCCAATCCAAGTACGTCTTTCGCGATGCAAGCGTCAATGAGCCTATGCGCATCCCGTGGTCCTATTACGTCGCCCGCTATCGGGGGAAGAACATTTTATTCGATGTCGGATTTCGAGACCCTCCGACTGCAGAAAAGTGGGGCATCGAACTGATCGATGTCGAACCGGAAGTCGCGAGCGTCGTCGACCTGAGCTCCATCGATACGGTTTTTATTACGCACAGCCACTTCGATCATATTGACAATATTGATCGGTTTCCCGGCGCGCAAATCATTATTGGGCATGATGAATACGAGCATGCTTTGCAGAATGCGAGCCTATCCGTAAGGGAACGGCTGCTTCAAAGCAACGTATTGACCGTGAAGGAAGCTGAGCTGTTTCTGGATACATTCCGGTTCGAGGTCGTTGGGGGGCACACTGTCGGCTCGTCCGTCGTTTATTTTCAGCATGACGGCGCGAATTATGCGATTACCGGAGACGAATGCTATGTGGCCGAAAATCTGACAGCCCGGAGACCGATCGGCGTATTTTTCAACACGGAGAAAAACGAGGCCTTTCTTAAGAAAGCTCATGGAATAGGGGTTATTCCACTGCCCTTTCATGATTCGGGCATATTCCAAACCTACAAGAAAGTAACAGAGAATATGGTCCAGATCATTTAGAACGGATAAG
>NZ_JBEPYQ010000020.1:0-85423 GCF_041641335.1 Cohnella sp.
TATACCAAATGGACAAAGACTGCCTGATTAGCGGCCCCATGAGTTTTTAGCCCATGGCCGGAGAGGCTTAATTTCTGACAATTCAGACTCTTTGTCATGTCAGTGTTTATGCAACGCTACTGAGATCAACTGAAATATTTGGATATTTATAGAAGCGGCAAACCTGTAGCGCAGCTAACCCTAAAAGGCGACCAATCGATTCAACTAGAGGCAATCGCAACGTACATGGACAACTCCGAACGGACGATTACCGCCGACGGGATTTGGAGCTCCTCGAAGATAACGGTTGCTCATGTGAGGCATGGCATGGTTACCGCGCAAGGAAAAGGAAACGCAACATTAACGATTAAGTTTGGCAACAAATCGGCCAAGATTCGAATTGTAGTTGAATAGTCTTGCAAATTTAAGCATGGTTATAGGCCGCCGCCTTATCTTGCATGAAGTGCGCGGCGGCCGCCCGCAGGGAGAGCCCGATCATCCCTATCTGAATCGTGCTTCATGTGCCATCGTGGCGATACACATGGTAAACTCTTACAACACTTGTACCGGAAACTCCATAACGGCTACAAGCCCTTTTTGCTCCAAGCTGCTATCAAGCGTTAAGCTGCCATGATGGGCTTTTGCAATTCTGGCTACCATTGGAAGCCCTAGACCATGACCGTTGTGGGCGGGTTTCTTTCTCCTTGATGAATAGGGCAGCTCCATAATCTCAGTCAGCTGCTCTGGTCGGATTCCTCTTCCAGTATCGCTTACGATCAGCCGATATCGGGTGCGATCCTTGGATAAAGTGGTTTCCAGCTTGATTTTGCAGCCTTGCGGGTTGTGATTCACACTGTTTTGCACCAGATTTCGTATTGCCCTAAGCAGCAATTTCTCATCCCCATTGATCTGAATTTCCTCATCAGCTAGCTTTATGTCTATCTCATATCGCTCATCCAGCCCGCTATTCAAGAAATCTGCGACGACCTGTTTCGCCAACACCGACAAACGAACGAGCTTTATATGCAACGGCTGCATTTCGTACTCGAGCATGGAGACGAGGTTCAGGTCGCTCACCAGGGAGCGCAATTTTTCGCCTTGACTGCGAATAATGCCAGCTTGCTGCCTCTGTTCGCTTGGCAGCTCGGGATTGTCCTCCATTTCACTTGCGTAGCCGAGAACCATCGAGAGCGGAGTCCGAATATCATGTGAAATCCCGGCGATCCAGTTGGAGCGTGCTTCGTCCCGTACCTTTAAAGCGGCCGTTTTATGTTGAAGCACGGTCGACGCGGTATTGATGCTTTGGGCCAAGTCGCCGAATATTCCTTTGTTGTCCAACTGCACCTCTTGCTCCCTTGCAAGCTTATGGACTCCTTCCAACAGAGGACGCAACCGCTTTATAAGACGCGTTCCAATCACGATAGAAACAAGCAGAGCGATCGCTATATTAATGAAAAGCAGCCAAAGCAGCCGTACCGGCAATGAGCTTATCCAATCGGAAAGAAAGTTCAGTTGATACTTTGCGTAGCCGCTTTTTGGATACCCGACTACGACTAAGCCATCTTCATGCTCCCATATATAGACGGGGTAATCCATTAGATAGTAGCGCGAAAATTTGGCTGCATCGATCAGATTATAGGCTCGCGGGACATCAGCAGGCAACTGATATTCCCATTGCACGCGGCCATTTTCTCCAAGCAGCATAGCCCACGCCTGATTGTCTTGCAGAAGCTTTGAGGCATTCGCGTCCAAGGTGTAGCTGTTGTCCTCCAGCGTTAAGCCTTTCGCTACTTTTCCTACAACCCCTTCAGGAGACGGTCTTTGATTAATTTCTGTGAACACCAGTGTGCCAAGCAGTATGAAGTTAAATATAAGCAGAAAGATCGAGATCAAAATAGTCGCGGCGACAAAGCGGCGCAATATGCGAATTATTCCATCCACTTAACGATTGTCCTTCACCAGCAGCTTATATCCCAGTCCTCTTACGGTGAGAAGATGGGTGGGGTTAGAGGGCGCGGGCTCGATTTTTTCCCGTACCCGCCTTATATGCACCATTAATGTATTTTCATAGCCGTAGCTGTCGTCGCCCCAAACAGCCTGACATAAAGCGTCATTCGTGACGATTCGATTGCGGTTCTCATACAGCTTCGCCACAATGGCGCGCTCCTTTGCCGTCAACGGCAGCTCTTCCTGATCTTTCCGCACGATAGCGCTGTCCAGATCAATAGTCAGCTCGCCTAATCGGAAGACGGCCAACGGTTCCGCTAATGGGGAGGAGTAAACTCGTTTTAAAATAGCCGTTAATCGCAGCAGCAGCTCGCGCGACAGAAACGGCTTTACGATGTAATCATCCGCTCCCAAGCCTAGCCCCAGCAACCGATCCTCATCCTCTCCTCGGGCAGAAAGAAAAAGGACAGGCATATTCGAGAACTGTCTGATCGACGACAAGAGTGAAAAGCCGTCTCGATCAGGCAGCATGATATCGAGAATTGCGATATCCGGCTTATCTGCTCTGCAAATCGACAAAGCCGAAGCGCTATCGAGTGCCGTATATATACGAAAAAAGCCTTCTTTTCTAAGAAATCTTTCAATCATCATTCTAATTTCCGATTCATCATCAACGATTAATATTTTTTTGTTTTTTATATTTTCCATTTGCGTCACCCACTTTCATTATACATGAACAAAATGGCGCTCCGCGTTTTAGCGAATCCATTTAAGGTTGCTGTAAGGTTGTCTTTAGACGGAGGCAAGGCGCATCCGTTACAGTCGATATCAAGGAGAACGATACCAAATGACTGGATTGGAGCTGATTATTCGGATGAGTGATGCAGCAATTGTACAAACCAAAAGCTTAACCAAAACGTACGGAGATAAAAACCGGGTCAATAAGGTTGATCTTCATGTGGAGGAAGGAGAAATTTACGGGTTTTTAGGCCCTAACGGAGCGGGTAAAACAACGACATTAAAAATGCTGCTCGGACTCATCAAGCCGTCTGAAGGAGCAATTAAAATCTTTGGGGAAAGCCTCAGTAAAAACCGACCATCCATTCTTAGACGTACCGGGTCGCTGATCGAATCGCCTTCCTATTATGGGCACTTGACAGGTCTTGAAAATATGAGGGTGATGCAGCGCTTGCGGAGCGTGCCAGATCGCAATATAGATGAAGCGCTGCGGATTGTACGGCTCGAAAATCACAAAAACAAAAAAGCGGAGCAGTACTCGCTTGGAATGAAGCAGCGGCTAGGCATCGCAATGGCCTTGCTTGCCTTTCCCAAGCTGCTCATTCTCGATGAGCCAACGAACGGTCTTGACCCCGCGGGCATTGGTGAAATTCGGGAGCTTATTAAATTGCTGCCTGCACGTTACGGTATGACGATCCTGCTATCCAGCCATCTGCTTACGGAGATTGAACAGATGGCTACTTCGGTCGGTATTATTAGCGAAGGGAATTTGATGTTTCAAGGCAAGCTGGATAGCCTGCGAGCAAAAGGCAGATCCACGATTTGTGTAAAAACAGGGGACAATCTCACATCGAATCGGCTGCTGCTTGCTCAAGGCTACAGCCCGATTCAAAGCGGCAACCAGCTTGAGTTTGATTATCTGGAGGACGATGATGTGGCGGAGATCAATCGGCTGCTTGTCACCCATGGCATTCCTGTCATCCGAATCGGGGAGAGAAGCAAAAACCTGGAGGATATTTTTCTGGAGCTGACGGGAAAGGAGCGGAGCTTGTGATCAAAATATTTGGACTGGAATACTTTAAAATCCGCCGCAAAAAGATCTGGATTATGATTACGCTTTTTCTTGCGGCAGAGATGATGTGGGCCTTCCTGTCCACCAGCATGTCCATTGCCCGCAACTCGGATCATGCCGTGTGGGAGTCAATCATTTTTAGTATCGCCTCGATGAACGGCCTTTTTATGCCCATTATCTCAGCAATTGTCGTCTCACGAATTTGTGATATGGAACATAAAGGGGCAACTTGGAAAATGCTTGTTGCGACCAATGTGAGCCGCGGCCGTCTCTATGCAGCGAAGTATTTATGCGCCAATAGTTTGCTTCTGTACGGCATCCTCGCCCAGACGGGGTTGATGATTGCATTTGGGCTAATAAAAGATTTTCCAGGCGCTCCGCCTGTCGAATGGCTAATCCGCTTCATTGGAGGAACGATGCTGGCGACACTTGCTGTTACGGCACTTCAGCAATGGATTTCTCTGGCGGTCAAAAACCAGGCTTTTGCATTGTGCCTTGGCATGCTGGGCGGCTTTATCGGAATGACCGCCGGCCTGTTCCCGACTAGTGTTCGACATTTATTGATTTGGTCCTATTATTTTGATCTTAGCCCGGTTACCTTTCAATATGCTGAAACCGCAAGCTCTTATATGACACAGCCGACGAGCTCTATGCTTGTGGCGGCTGCGCTGGGAATGATCGTGCTGTTCTATATTGCCGGAAACATCCAGGTTAACCGGCAGGAAATCTGAGGGGGAAAGCTGATGAAACAAAGTATTTCCGCTGAATGGCTCAAGCTTCGGCATTCCCGGATGGGTCTTGTGCTTGCTGCGCTTCCGATCATAAGTCTGCTGATTGGATGTTCCAATTATTATTTTAATCAGGCCACCTTACAAAATGGTTGGTACAGCTTATGGACACAAGTTAGTCTGTTTTATGGCGAATTTTTTCTGCCCCTTCTGATTGCAATCTGTTGTTCCTATATATGTAGACTGGAGCATCTAAACCGCAATTGGAACATCGTCTTGACTGCCCCTGTATCGATCGCCAGTGTATTTCTTGCCAAATTGTTTGTTGTCGGCATGCTAATCCTGTTTGCGCAAGCGTTGTTCATGGGGCTCTACCGGGTAGCAGGCACTTTGTTCTCGATCCCAGGGCCTTTTCCTTTAGAAACGGTAGGTTGGGCGATAAACGGCTGGTTTGCTTCCCTATCTATCGGCGCTCTGCAGTTGGGATTGTCATTGCGGATCCGCAGCTTCGCAACGCCTATCGGCATAAGTCTGTGCGCGGTGTTTGTTGGCTTAGGCATGTACATTCTCAAAATGGGGCTATTCTTTCCATTCTCGCTGCTCACAATAGGCATGGGTGTATTGAGCCAGGATAAGCTGACAAATACGCAGAGCATGTTGTTTTGGATGATGAATGTAGTCTTTATTTTTATGTTTTCTTCAATGTCTATACGCCGCTTAAAGTACAAAGGAGTCTCGGCATCCTTATAATAAAAGCATCAATGGCGAGAAAAGAACCTGGAGAATTTACGGTTGAAGTATTATGCTAATAATAGCAGTGAATCCAGGCACTCAGGCATAAGGGTTCGCCTGTCCCCAGGAGGCCAAGATGAACGAAACCGCATCAGAGCTTCAGCTATTCGAGAGCTTAAAGCCGGAGCTGACATCGTTCTGTTACAGAATGCTAGGATCTATCGATGACGCGGACGATGCCGTTCAGGAAACCTTTATTCGCGTATGGCAGAATTGGAATACGTTCCGGCAGGAATCCTCGTCCAAAACATGGATCTATCGCATCGCATCCAACTTATGCCTGGACAAGCTGAGACAGGCCAAACGCCGGGTTCGTCCCGTTGATCTATTCGCCCCTGCGGCATCGATCGACGTGCCCCGCGAAACATTGCCCGATTCCGCTTGGATTTGGCCGGCCCCCGACTTCTCGGACAGTCCGGAAGATCGTCTCATTCGCAAAGATACTCTTCAGCTCTGTTTTATCACCCTCTTCCAAATGCTTCCTCCCCGCCAACGTGCGGTCCTGATTTTGAAGGATGTGTTCGAATGGTCTTCCAAAGAGATCGCGGAAACTTTAGGAATGTCGCCGGCAGCGGTCAACAGCGCCCTGCAAAGAGCCAGAGAAACGATGGAACGGGAGAAGCTTCAATCCGACGAATTGGACATGATGAAGGCCGAACCCGATCGTGGACTGCTGTCCCGGTACGTGGAAGCCTTCGAACAATTTGATATCCAGGCCCTGGTAGCGTTGTTCCATGAGGAAGGCCGTCTGTCGATGCCGCCCTTCGCTATGTGGGTACAGGGAAAAGACGACTTGTCCAAGTTCTTTTCGCTTACTCGCGGGCATTGCGAAGGGTCCAGGTTTGTACCGGTTACGGCCAGTGGCGGGTATCCCGCTTTCGCGCAGTATGTGCCAAGCGGCGAAGAATCCTGCCTGGTGCCTTGGGGGATTCACATCGTCGTGATGAAGGACAAGAGAATACATCACTCCCAAATCTTCATTCATTCCAAATTATTTTCCCGATTCGGGCTTCCTGAACGAATTGACCGATGAATATCGGAATTCGGCTTCGTCTAAATAAGTGTGAATCAAAAAAATACGACCATAATGAATGAGGTGTCCTTCAAAATGGAAACGAATCAATCGACGAAAGTGACCGTGCAGGCAGTTATTCAGGCTCCCGTAGAAAAAGTGTGGCGGTATTGGACCGAGCCGGGTCACATCACGAAGTGGAATCAAGCTTCGGACGAGTGGCACGCTCCAAGAGCGGAAAACGATCTGCGGGCCGGCGGCAAGTTTCTGACTAGGATGGAAGCGAAAGATGGCAGCATGGGCTTTGATTTCGGCGGCACTTACGACGTTGTAAAGCATCATGAGGAGATTTCATACACATTGGGAGACGGAAGAAAAGTCGAGATCTCCTTCATCGATCAAGGCAATGAGACGAAGGTCGTTGAGATTTTCGACGCCGAAAGCACCCATCCCGTTGAGTTCCAGCAGGCAGGCTGGCAGGCGATTATGGACAATTTCAAAAGATATACGGAACAATCGTAAAGATAACAAACACGGGCGCCCTATTGGGCGCCTTTGTTGTGGAGCACCGATGAATTTGCGGAGACCGGAGCGTCTATACTTATGAATCAACTCAAACCTGAGGAGGAATAATCGATGACGCTTAAGCTAACCCCTTATATTACGGTGGAAGGACGCGCGAAGGAAGCGATCGAGTTTTATGTACAAGCCATCGGTGCGGAAGTTCTATCTGTTGCGACTTACGGGGAGATGCCGAACATGCCGAGTACGTTCACAGACGAACTGAAGAGTCTTGTGGCGCATGCCAAGCTGAAGATCGGTGAATCGGAGCTCATGATTTCGGATGCGCCGGGCGGTTCGCCTATTGAAAACGGGAAACGGGTGACCATCTGCATTACAACGAACAGCGTAGACAAGTCGAAATGTATTTTTGAAGCTTTGCGGCAGGATGGCCAAGTCAACATCCCGTTTCAAGAAGAGGTTTTCAGCGCCGGGTTCGGCGATGTAACGGACAAATTCGGAGTGACCTTTCAGGTGTATACGGAGATCGAGAACTAAAACAGCGGATCAAGAGTCGCCCCTCATCCTCATGATGGTGCGGCTCTTTTTTTCTATCGGAGAAGGTCAGCGTTTATTTCTTAACAGCTCCAGCGTCTTAAGCAGCCGTTCATACTCCTGTTCGTTCAATTGCTCGACTCGCGCAATCCATTCTTTGGCTTGATTCTTCAACTCGTTTTCCGTGTTATTCGTTGCCGCATTCTCATTGGCCGGAAGCTCTGACCGAAAGAAGGACATCCATTGATTGGCGAGGTTGGCGGTAATCGTCCCAATCAGCCCGATTCCGGTAATCATCAGCATAACGGCAAGGATTCTTCCCCCGGTCGTTATGGGAGAAATATCCCCGTAGCCGACCGTTGTTGTGGTGACGACCGCCCACCATACGGCATCTGCGAAGGTGCTCACGGATGGATTGATATCCCGTTCTAGCAAGTAGATGCCGCTTGCGCTCCATAACGTGATCCCGGTCGTTACAATCAGAATCGTTTGAATTTGCTTGGATTGGAGCACCGCCCACAACATAGGCGAGGTTTTTATTAACCGGATCAGGCGAATCAGGCGAATCAGCCGGATGAACCGGAATTCAGAGTAGACGGGGATCATCGAAATCAGGTCGAACCAGTTGCTAATCATGAATTTTTTCTTGTCGGGGGCATGCCATAATCTGACGGCATACTCCAAGGCAAAGAAGACGATCAATCCGAAGTCGAAGCGTATCAAAAATTCAGGTGTAAGAATGGAGTGATCCGGGGGCGCAAACAAGATGAAAATGGCATAGGCGATGACAAGCAGCAAGGTAAAGAGTTCATAGAGAATCCGCCTTGTACGCATCCGGTTTAAGCCCCCTCATTATCGATTAGGTCACAACGTCCGCGAGTTGATTTCGGCCGTTCGCGAAACTTCGGAGTACTCATTGCGGTCTTCCGGACAACCGTTCCTCAAAGTGTAGCGGATTTGCCGCGGTTATTTCAAGTATTTCGTCGAAGAGTCGGGTTGGCGGCAAGTTTCTGACTTTTCAGTCCCCGAATTCGCCTTCTTACCCGGGAATTTCGACCGCTTGGCGGAAAAGCATTTCTCATTCGGATATCGTCCGATAGATTTATGTATAAAACGTACATGAAACGAAGGGCGGTTCCTTATGAGAATAGCGCTGCGAATTTTGGCTGGAGTTGTTCTGTTGGCGGTCATCGGGTATGGGGTTCTTGTTTACTTAACCAGGCCCCTATCGAAAGAAGCGGTAACGGAGAAAATCGAAAAGCGGCTGACCAAGCTTGTAGAGAAGAGCGAGTCGTTGTCCAGCGCGCTGCTGACCATTCACTCCAAGCAAACCGGATATTCGGAGCAATTTGCGGTGGGCACGAAGAATCGCCGCTCGATGGAGTCGGCCCGAGTCGACAGTCCCTATCATTCCGCCAGCGTCGGCAAGACGATGAATGCCGTCGTCTATGGGATGCTGGTGGACGAAGGCAAGATCGGCTATGACGACAAAATCACAGAATGGCTGGGCGTCGACATTCTGAAGGGCTTATTCGTGGTGGACGGCGCGGATTACGCGGATCAGGTGACGATGAGACAGTTGCTGAGCCATACGTCAGGCGTCGGGGATTATTTCGAAGGTCCGGTCCGACAAGGGAAACCGATGCTGGATCTGATCGTGCAGAATCCGGAGCATTCCTTCGAGCCCGAAGAGCTGATCGCATTTACCCGGGACAACCAGGAGGCCGTGGGAAAACCCGGACAGCAATTTTATTATTCGGATACGGGTTATGTGTTGTTGGGATTGATTCTGGAAGCGATCGAGCGCAAACCGTATGCGCAAATTCTGCAAGACCGAATCTTCATGCCCCTAGGAATGAAGGACAGCTACTTGATGTCTGTACAGGACAAACCGGGCGACATCCTCGCCGTCTATGCGGGGGATGTCGATTTAAGCGACCAAAAGGCGTTGTCGGTGGACTGGGCCGGCGGAGGCGTCGTAACCACGATGAGCGACCTGTTGTCGTTTATGATGGCGCTGGAGGACGGAGCCTTGCTGTCGGATGGTGTTTACAGTCAGATGAAGGATTTCGCCCACCGTTACGAGAAAGGAATATATTATGGAATGGGCCTGATGCACTTCGACTTCAGCGAGCTGTCCTTCCTGCTGGGCTCCATGTCGGATGTATACGGCGGTGTCGGAGCGACTGGAACCTTCGTCTTGGTCGATCCTCGAAAGGAAACCTACTATATTGCCAACTTCGGGTCGCTGGATTTCGCGGAGAAAAGCATTGAGGAACTGATCCGGATTCGTATGATCTACGACAGGCTGGACGTGGAATAATACACGCAAACGCGACTGTGGGGAGACACAGAATGGTTCAATTATTGTGTTCAAACCGAATCTATGACAAGCTGAGGCAGGAGTTGGCCAAATACCGGATCGAAGTCGATCCGGACAGCGGACTGGCGCTTGTCGAACGAGGATATGACCAGCCGGCCGATAAGCTCTGCCTCGTGTTCGACGCCATCGATTACATGGATGCCGTCAAGCTGCTGGTCTCCGGCGTTCGGGCCGACCTGCTTTCCCTGGATACGCTGACGGGCTTAAGTGATAATAAGTTCGCGGTACTGGAACCGCGGGAGGTCTTGTACCTGGAAGCGGGCTCCGACGGGATTCTCGCCTATTCTCCGTCGGGCCGGTACAGCGTCAAAGACACGCTGCACTATTACGAAACAAGCTGGGCGGCCAAGGGATTTATCCGGATCAACAAATCGCAGTTGGTCAATCTGCTTCATGTCAAAGAAATTATCCCGTGGTTCAACTCCCGATATGTACTGAGGCTGGATAACGGAGTTGAATTGGAAGTGTCCAAAATGTTCTCGAAAAAACTGAGGACCACTCTCAAAATGTAGGGGAACCGGCTATGGAGAAAATAAATGGGAAAAACGTGATCAAGTCTTTTTTCCTCGGTCTGTTTATCGGCGTAATCCTGCAGGCTTACGATCCTGCAAACCTGTCCATTTTCGATAGGGTCGTATCGGTCTTGGCCAGCGGCATCGTCGGCTTCGTGATCGGGTTCATCACCGAAGGGTTGACGGCGAGACTCCCGATCCGCATTGCGAACGCGCGAACGTATTTTTTTATCAACAACCTCATTGCCTTGGTCGTGACCGCCGTCATTGTGGGCTTTCTAATCTTGATTCCTAACCGTGCTCTGGAAAACCAAGGTCAATGGCTGCCGGTAATTCTGACTGTCCTCGGCATCGTATGCGCGGCCAACGCACTGGATTATTGGATGTATCGGCGGACGCAGGCGAAGCTGGAATCGTTCAAGGCGGGGATGCGGGAGAAATAAGCCGGGGCTCGCTTTCCTCAGCCGTTCTGCGGATAAACCTGATTCTTCTCGAATAAATCCTTCACCTGTTCGGCCATAAATGCCGCGGAATGCGGCATTCGGTGACGAATCCACCACTCCACGACCCCAATGAAAGCCGACGCCAGAAACTGCGCTTTGATCTCCTTGTCGGCGGCGGTGTCCTCGGTGCCGCTATCCACCTTTTCAACCAGATTATCGGACAAAAAATGCAGCAGTCGGTCTCGGAATAGAATGACTCTTTCATTGGAGAACATAGCAAAGAAAAAGCGGAAATGCTCGCGAAAATATTCGAACACCGGCAGGGGCTCGTGCACCATTCCTTGGCCAGCCGGGCTCGCCTCCCGGTTCCTGCATAACGAGATAAACTCGTTGACATGGTCTTCGATGCACTTGTCCAATAAGTCGTACTTATCCGCATAATGCAAATACACCGTCCCGCGGTTCACGTTGGCGCGATCCGCGATTTCGTTGATGGTGATCTGGTCGAACTCCTTTTCCGAGAACAGCTCCAGGAACGCCTTCGTGATCGCTTGTCTGGAACGCAAAATGCGGCGGTCGGTTTTAACGGCGTTTTCCATTCGTTACGATGCTCCTTCAGATAATCAACAATAGGGATGCCGGCGTTGGATATGTAACATTATCGCATCCATTAACCATTGAGTATGAGGCGGTTGTATCTATAATGTTAATCAACGGCCGTTAAATATTCAACGCATGTTGTATAAAGGAGCATCTCAGGATGGAAAATATAAAAAATAAAGTTGTCGTCATTACGGGAGCATCGAGCGGGATCGGCGAGGCTACAGCGAAGCTGATCGCCCAGAACGGCGCGAAGGTGGTATTGGCAGCCAGAAGAGAGGACCGTCTCCAAGCGATCGTCGACGACATTATCCGAGACGGTGGCGAAGCCGTGTCTGTCAAAGCGGACGTCGTATCCGCCGAAGATATGCTGAAGCTTGCCCAGACCGCCCTCCAGAAGTACGGTCGAATCGATGTATGGGTGAACAACGCGGGCATTATGCCGAACTCCAGATTGAATGAATTGCGAGTTGACGAGTGGGACCGAATGATCGACGTAAACGTCAAAGGCGTTCTATATGGAATCGCGGCAGCGCTGCCGATCATGTGCGAGCAGCAGTCCGGTCATGTGATCAACCTGTCCTCGACGGCCGGTTATGAAGTCGCTCCGACGAGTGCCGTGTACTCGGCTACCAAATTCGCCGTCAGAGCCATCACGGAAGGACTGCGCTTGGAGGAATCGGCGGCATCGGGCATCCGGTCGACGCTGATTGCTCCCGGCCTGACGCGAACCGAGCTTCTGGACGGCATTACGAGCCCGGAAGTGCAGATGATGGCCAAACATATCAGCGATAAAGGGATATCTCCGTACAGCATCGCCAGAGCGATCGCGTTCGCCATTAACGAGCCTGACGATACGTTGATCAGCGAGATCATGGTGCGGCCGACCGCATTGTAATAATGAGCCGTACCCCAACGACACGCAAGCAGGCTGCCGAGCACATCGGCAGCCTGCTTGCATGTCGTTTCATCGTCCGTCGTTCACGATCGCTTTGCCGTAATGATCCACGGCGAAGCTGAACAGAACCTTCATCATAACCAGGATGCCCACGATCAGCATGTAGGGCTGCACATCGGGCAATAAAGACGTGCCGCCGATACCGGCACATAGCAGCAAGGCTGCAACGAACAACTGCGTTCGTTGTCCGGCAAGAGCGTTAACGATAAAAGCGCCCGCTATCGTATAAGACCAGACCGCTATCGAATACCCGATATTCGCATTTAGCAGAAGCGCAACCAGGACAATATGAACATGAACAGCGATGAAGAGGAGGCGATTGTTCTTACGCGCAGCATAAAAATTGCTCGTCGAAGCCGTAAAATTGGCTATGCAGCCGGCAAATATATCGAAAATAAGAACCAAGGCCAGAGCGCTGCGCCACACCGGCAACGAATTTGTAAGCTCGGGAAACCGCAATCCTAACGCGGCGGTAAGCAGGCCGCCGAAGAGCAGGACAGCCGCGAATGCTCCGACAGTTTGTCTTTCCCCGAAGATATCATGCAAAGACTTAGGAATCCGTAAGGGTTTCACTTCACATACTCCCAACGTAATGGATTTTTCATGCACAATAAAATTTTAGAGTATTTATTCTCTATAACTACAAAATTATTATAAATATGACGTTTTGGATTTGCAATAGTTTTATACTCTAATAATTTATTTACTCTAAAACCTGAGCTACACTATAGCTTGAGGTGGGATAGATGAACGGCTTTGCACGACGGAAAGAGAAAAAAATCCAGCAGATCTATCAAGCATCGCTACAGTTGTTTTCCCAATACGGCTTTCAGAAAGTCAGCGTTAATGAGATCGCCCAGACGGCGCAAGTCTCGCCAGCCACCATCTACAATTACTTCGGCACGAAAGAGCAACTGTACGCCGAAATGCTGATGAGTTGGATGGACAAGCAGTTGGAGCAGTATGACGAGATTCTGGATTCGGCGCTGAGTTTTCCCGAGAAGACGAAGGAAATTATGCTCAGAGAGGCGCACAATTTGAAGCTGCTGTCGGATCGGATCGCGATAGCTCCTTCCTCCGATTGGAATGATTGGAGAGGGAGAGTGGCGGTGTACGGCGAGGAGAAGGCGGCGGCCTTTTTCATGAAATATGTCTCGCTGGGGAAGCGCGGGTATATTCGTCAGGATCAATCGGAAGAGATCGCGATCCTGTATTTCACGATGTTCAAGAACGAGCTCGGCCGCTATTGGTCGGGAGAGCGCAGTCCCGAAGAGCTGGCCGGGATACTCGATCCGATGCTGGAGCTGTTCTTCTACGGACTGGTCGGACAGGGCGGGAAGTTGAGCTAAGCGGGAATTGGACGACGGCGGATTTAGATATAAAATAATACCTGACGCGGGGCATGGGATTAACCATGAGCAGCCAGGTATTATTAATGAGTGCCAACGGAACCATCGTCACTCCGGCGACCAAGTAAATGAGAAGATGCCAGACGAGCATTAAGGTCTGATGTTCTACAATGAATTTGACGTACTCTTCGGCTTCGGCCTCCATAATCGGACTCAAGTAAGTGAATACGAGCCCGATCCCCACGATATACGCGAATGCATTGACCAGCGCGGATATACCGCCAGAGAGAGCCAGGTTTTTCAAACTGCGATTCGTCAACATCTTTTCGCTACCTCCGATTACGGGTTTTGCAAATAGTGTACCGGGAATCGGAGGCGACGCAAAGCTACTTAAGTATCGTTATATCAGCAACGGTCCTGACAAGATGCGTGCATAAGAGAGGTTGAGGTGAATGCGCTTGAATTCAACGATTCAAAATAATACCGGCCTGCAGATAGAAAACAAGGTCGAACAGATCAATGCTTGCATCTATTCCATCCATGGAAATTCGGCTGTCGAGCTTGTAAGCGTAACCTGCGACGTTATCGGTTGTAAAACGCCCAACTTCACAACCTCCGGTATATTCCGCCTGCATGGCCTGGTTAAGCTGGACAACGAATTGAAGCCGTGGTGCGTTATTCTTAAGATCATTAAACCGGATACCGCTGAGAAAGATAACGCAGAACATCACAACTATTGGCGGCGTGAAGCGTTCGTATTCGAGTCGGGGATTTTGAGGGGATTTCCCGATTCCGTCCGCGCTGCAGAACATTTTTTGGTGGAAGAACAACCGGATGGCACCGTATGGCTTTGGATGGAGTTCGTAGAGGGGGAGTACGCCCATACAGTCGAACAATTCGCTTATATTGCCCGACAATTAGGCCGATTTAACGGAGCTTATCTCACAGGTCTGCATCCGCTGCCGAATCAGGAGTGGATATGCCGAGCGTGGCTCAAGTCATGGACGACCGCCAGCCGCATGTACGCCCCTAATATGGAAGAGTACGCTAGCCGGATATCGGCGGAAGAAGACCGGAACATATGGGCATGGTACCAAGAAATCCTCCGAAACCTGGAGGCCGCGATCGATTCGCTCCAACAGCTGCCGCGCGTACTGGCGCATCAGGATTTAAGTCAGATGAATATGCTGCTCGTGCAACAGGAAAAGAACGACAATCGACTTGTTCTGATCGACTGGCAGTTCATGAGTCTATCGGGAATCGGCGAAGACTTAGGGAAGCTGTTCGGCGTGAATCTCAGTCTTGGCATTATTGCTCCGGATCAATACATAAGGCTCCAAACCTCCGTTTACGATGCATACCTGGAAGGGCTGCGGGAAGCGGGGTGGCAGGGGAATGCGGAATTGGCGAGATACGGCTTCTGCTTAAGCATGGCCTTGAGAAGCGTGTGGGAGGTTCCGCAGTATTTTTCCGTCATGGCTCAGTTGGAGAATGAACCCGAGAACACGAAGCTCCAAGAGAGGCTGAACCGGCTTTCCGGCATTGTATCCATACAAAAACAAATGGCGCTGGAAGCGGATTCTCTTAAAAGTTCGTAGGCTTCTGTTTATTTAAAGGATATGTCGATTATTCGAGCGCCCGTTCGTCGTCAAAGTAGATGTGGGGAAGAATCGCTGTGAGCATGGATTTCCGCCGAGGCGGTCCGAGTCATGCCTGCATCGAGAAGCACTACGACATTCGGAGAGAGAGGGATAGATCGATGAATCGCGTTATCTCGAAAGACGGCACGTCGATTGCGTATACGAAAGTCGGACAGGGGCCTGCCCTGATCTTGGTCGACGGGGCGCTCTGCTATCGGGCGTCCGGCCCGAACGAGCCGCTGGCCAAGGAGCTATTGCCGCATTTTACCGTGTATACCTACGATCGTCGCGGTCGGGGCGAGAGTAACGAAGTAAAGCCTTATGCGATCGAGAGGGAGGTCGAAGATATTGCGGCGCTGATCGAAGAGGCGGGAGGCTCGGCGCACCTGTACGGCATTTCTTCCGGCGCCGCCCTGGCGCTCGAGGCGGCCAAGCGTCTCCCTTCGGTCAAGAAGCTTGTCGTGTACGAAGCGCCGTTCGTCGTTGACGGCAGCCGACTTCCGGTGCCGGGCCATTACGCCGCAACGTTCGACAAGCTGCTGGCTGCGAATCGACGCGGAGCGGCGGTTAAGCATTTCATGAGAAAAGGCGTGGGGCTTCCCGCGATCGTCACGGCGATGATGCCGCTCATGCCCGCATGGTCGAAGCTTAAAGCGGTTGCGCATACGCTTCCGTACGACACGCTGCTGACGGAGAGCTTCCAGAGAGGAAAACCGCTGCCCGTCGATTACTGGTCCTCCGTCAAGCTTCCGACGCTTGTCCTGTACGGTGGCAAAAGCCCCGCATGGATGCAGAACGGGATGAAGGCGCTCGCCGAGGCGCTGCCTCAAGCGGATCTGAGCGTATTGCCGGGGGAGACTCACATCGTCAAGCCGAAGTCGCTTGCGCCGCCGATGATCGCTTTTTATCTCGATAAACAATAACCAAGGAGGGTTCCGGCATGAAATTCAGAACGACGCTCGAATTAAGCAAAAAGACGGCTACCGGCATTCACGTTCCCGACGACATCGTGGAGGCGCTCGGAGCGGGCAAGAAGCCGCCTGTCAAAGTGACGATCGGCTCCTACACCTATCGCAGCACCGTTGCGTCGATGGGAGGTAGGTTCTTGTTGCCGGTAAGCCAGGAGCATCGCGAAGGAGCGGGCATTCAGGCCGGCGACGAAATCGAAGTCGAACTCGAGCTGGACGACGCGCCGCGTGAAGTAAGCGTGCCGGCCGATTTCGCGGAAGCGTTGGATCGTCATGCAGAGGCGCGGGAGTTCTTCGGCGGGTTGTCCTACAGCAATAAGCGCCGGTTTGTTTTGAATATCGAGGGCGCCAAGAGCGCGGAGACCAGGCAGCGGCGCATCGACAAGTCCGTCGAGTTGCTGCGCGAAGGCAGGCTTCAATAAGCAAGCGACAGGCGAGGCTCGCTGGAACTTATCGAAAATAACGTTCCAGCGCCTCAAGCCTGGGGAGCGGTATGCCGAGCTTGCGTGCCTCGGCCAGTACGTCGATCGGGAAGGTGGCGAACGATTCGCGCGAAATATAGGCCGTGCGCTCCATTCTCTCCATGATGGCGGCGGGAACCGAGTTGCCTTTCAATATTTTGAACGCCGCGTAGCCGACCAATCCAGCTGGCAGCCGCATGGCGAGCGAGGAGCCGAGCCCAAGCTTGCCTCCCTTGGCGGCGATTAACGGAAGCATCTCGCGCATGAGCAAGATCGCTTGCGCTACATTCTTCGGAGATTGATACAGGTTGCGGTAGCTGCCTTCCTTCAGGGCTTGCGCGGCCATGCCTGCATTCAGGATGAAGTGGAACCAGTACCAGACGCGTATATCCTTCTGCCAGGAGAACGAGAACCCCGCTTGCCGGAAGAGCTCTGCCACGCTTTGATGCCGCGTTGGAGAAGCCGCAGTCGCTTCAGTCTGCAAATAGATCGACTTCATAAACCCTCCCTCCAGCTTATGTTTGCTGCTGTATCCCCCTCCGGCTCCAGGAAAGCCCCATACAATCTGATCCATGGGCAGCCCTTCGGCGAAGACGCGCAGATCGTCCCACACATTATTGAATAGGAGAAGGGTTGCCTTCCCCGCTTTCGGGCCAACGACCTTGACTGCCTCGGCGAACTGATCATGATTAACGCTCAGCACGATCAAGTCGTAGTCATGATCGGAAGGAAGCTCTTCCCGCATCCGAATCGGCCATTTTTCCTTCACGGGAACGCCTTTGAAGCTTGTGCGGCCATCCAGGATGTCCAGATCGATATAGGGCCCGAATTGCTCCTTGCGCCCCGGGCGGACATAAAATTCCACCTCATGCCCCGCTTTCTCGAATGCCCATCCATACTGTGTGGAAATGACGCCGCGGCCAAACATTAATATTTTCATGGTGACGCTCCCTTTGGTTAGTTTTTAAATTAATTCGAACATGTTTAAAAACTAATGGAGATTCCGCCGGCTGTCAATAAATTTTTAAATATCACACACAAAGTTTAAAAATAGATCGTCTTATGAGATAATATAGATATCCATGTTAAAGGGGTATGCGCGTGAATAAGTATGAAATCAGAACACAGCGGAAGAAAGAGGCGATTATTCAAGCGGCATTGAAGCTATTCCGGGATAAGGGCTATACGAACGTCAGCATCAATGAGCTGGCTGCCGCTTCGGGCGTGTCCTCTGTGTCGATCTACAATTATTTTGGGAGTAAGGAAGGGCTGGTCAAGGAATGCGCGCGAATCCTGATGCGGGAGACGACGCAAGCGGTGGAGAGTTTGTTGAGCGAGGGCATTGGCTTCAAGGAGAAGCTGCTGCAGGCCGTGACGCTCTGCGCCGAAATGCCGAACAAGCTATTGGAGCATGATTTCTCGCCGGAAGCGATCAACGACAAGGTGTTTCTGGAGCTGTTCAGCGAAAGCGCGAGCGATGTTCGCAGGGAGATTCTGGGCGCATTCATAGAAAGCGGCAGACAGGAAGGGGCAATCGACGCTTCGATCTCTACGGAGACGGTGCTGGAGTTCCTGCAAGCTATAGCCGGCATGCAGACGCAATGGGCAATGGCTTCCGAGTATCAGACGAAAATCGGCGAAGTGCACAAGCTGATGCTGTACGGGCTGATTGGACGTTGAAGGAGAGGACGAATGCGAGAGGGTTACCCCGACGACGGTCGAACTTGACCGCCCAGGGTAACCCTTGTTGACGTTTATCTCCGCATGGCCTCTCCTACTTCAAATTCCGGAAGAAGGCTCGGATATCGCCGATCATGAGATCCGGCGCATCGATCGCCGGGAAATGCGTACCTCTGTCGAATTCGGTCCAATGCACAATGTTATTGGCCTGCTCGCCGTAGCGGCGAATCGCGACATCGGACAGTTGGAATACGGCCACCCCGACGGGAGTCGGAGACGGATCCTTCGGCGCCCAAGCCAAGGGATCATGCGCTCCTTCGTAATACATCCGGGCAGAGGAGTTTGCCGTTCCGGAAAACCAATACAACATGAGATTGGTCAGGAATCGGTCGCGATCGACAGCCCCGACAGCGTCTCCGAAGCCGTAGAACAATTCGCAGGCCCAGGCAAGCCATCCGACGGGTGAATCGTGAAGCCCATAGGCGAGCGTCTGCGGCCTGGTCGATTGAATCACATTAAAGCCGAATCTCTCCTGCATAAAATGTCCCAATCGAGCCAACCGGACTTTCTCCGCATCGGTCAGCGTCGCGAGCACGTCCTCTTCGACTTGGCCGAAAGGAACGAATCCTATTGTTGCCGCGTTAACGTGTACGCCGACGACATGAGGCGCCGCTGCGCGGCCGAGCTCCGGCGCAATCATCGCGCCCATATCTCCCCCTTGTACGGCATAACGCTCATAGCCTAACCGCGTCATCAGCTCCGCGAACGCTCGGGCCGCCCGTGATACTGTCCATCCGGCCTCCGTCGTAGGACCGGACAGACCGAACCCCGGGATCGATGGGATGACGAGATGAAACGCGTCGGCAGCATCGCCGCCGTAAGAAGTCGGATCGGTCAGCGGTCCGATCAGATCCAGGAACTCGACAGGCGATCCCGGCCACCCATGCACGAGCAGGAGCGGGAGAGCATTCGGCTCGGGGGACTTGATGTGCAGAAAGTGAATGTTGGCTCCGTCGATAGTGGTGGTGAATTGCGGGTATTCATTCAGAGTCGCCTCCTGCTTGCGCCAGTCGAACGAAGTGCGCCAATGTTCAGCCAGCTCTTTCACGAAACTCAGCGATGCGCCGTAATTCCATCCCGAGCCTGAAATTTCGTCAGGCCACCGCGTCAGCGCCAAGCGATGGTTCAAGTCGTCCAGCTCTCCTTGGGGAATTTCAATTCGATAGGGACGGATTTCATTCGAGATCGCGACGTTGGTGATTCTCGTGTTCATGGGTCATTTCCTCCTTGAGTATCGGGTTGACTTATACTCTCATTGTACGGCTGTGTCCCTGACAACTATTTGTCAGGGAGAATAACGAATCCGGAAATAAATTCGACTATGACCTTGTGCGCTAGTAAAATTATGGATAAGGGAGGGGCGTATTTTTGAAAATACAAAGATTACTCGGCATTACGATGGTGCTATTAAGCCAGCGAAGAGTGAATGCCCAGACGCTTGCGGATAAGTTCGAGGTATCGCTTAGAACGATCTATCGCGACTTGGAGGCCATTAACGCGGCGGGCATTCCTATCGTTTCTTACACGGGCAACGACGGCGGCTACGAAATTCTGGAGCAGTTCCGGATTGATCGGCAGATTGTTACGTTTGACGATCTTCAGTCGATTTTGACCGCATTAAAGGGAGTACAGTCGTCGCTGGCCGATCAGGAGTTGGACGGGTTGCTGACCAAGATTAAGGCATTGGTGTCCAGATCCGAACAGAAGCAGATGGAAGAGACCGGAGAAACGCTTATATTCGATACGAATCTATGGCATGGAGGCGGGTTAAAGGACAAGTCTATACTGGCCTCGATCAGACATGCGTCCAAAAATCGCTCCGTCGTATCTTTTCAATATACAAATACCGAAGGAATCGGAGAACATCGGGAAGTGGAGCCGATCGGCCTCGCCTGGAAGGGGTACGCCTGGTACTTGTATGCTTATTGCAGGCGTCGAGAGGACTACCGAACGTTCCGCGTGTCGCGAATGAGCGGATTACGAATTCATCTGGAGCGGTTCAATCATCGAGGCGTTCGAATGGAAGAGCTGGATGCTCGCTGGGGGAATCAAGAGACCGGGCCGGCCGTTCATCTGCTGCTGCATTTTCGCCCGCAGCTAAGAGTTCGGGTGGAGGAAGCCTTCGGGTTGGACAACGTCGAGGTGGAACAGGACGGCTCGCTGCTGGTCAGAGTCAGTTATCCGGACAATCACTGGTTGTACGGGATGATATTGGGATACGGACCGGATGTTCGCGTGCTTGAGCCCGCTTTTGTAGCGGAGAAGATCAAAAGCCAAGGCGAGCAGATCGCGAATCGGTATAAACAGGAATCTGAATGAACGAACCCGTTGCTCAAGTGAGGGGCTCCTTGTATTGGCTGATGCCATAGGGCGTACGATACTTAATGTTTCGATCATCCGCCAGGAAGCGGTAGGCAACAGCTGGCGACGGACTATTCCATACAAAACAAGCCTGTCTCTGCGCGCAGAATCAGGCTTGTTTCTATATTAGGAACGCGGTTCCTTAAGCCAACCGCATCTTGAAATCCCCATACCCGAACTCGCGTACGACTTCGCAATCCCCGTCCTTCTTCTGGATGGCGATGGCGGGAAGGCTCATGCCGTTGAACGTCGTGTTCTTCACCATCGAGTAGATCGCCATGTCCCCGAACACGAGCCGATCGCCGCTCTTGAGCGGCTGATCGAAGGAATAGTCGCCGATGACATCGCCCGACATGCAGGTAGATCCGCCGAGCCGGTAGAGGAACGGCTTCTCGCCGGCTTCTCCCGAGCCGAACAGAGGAGGACGGTAGGGCATCTCCAGCACGTCCGGCATATGGCAGGAAGCCGAAGTGTCCAGAAGAGCGATGTCGATCCCGTTGCGCATCGTATCCAGGACAGTGGACACCAGATATCCCGCATTGAGGGCTACGGCCTCTCCAGGCTCCAGGTAGACCGCTAAGCCGTACTTCTCCTGCATGCGCTTGATGCACGTCTCCAGCAGCGGAATGTCGTAGTCTTCCCTGGTGATGTGGTGGCCGCCGCCGAAGTTGATCCACTCCATCTGGGGAAGCCACTCTCCGAACTTCTCTTCCACCGCTTGCAGCGTAGTGGCGAGATCGTCCGAATTCTGTTGGCACAGCGTGTGGAAATGCAATCCCGAAATTCCGTCCAGCAGCTCGGGACGGAATTGTTCCAAGGTCACGCCGAAACGGGAGCCGGACGAACAAGGGTCGTACAGGCCGTGACCCTCCTGCGTAGAGCATTCCGGGTTGATGCGCAAGCCGACTTTCTTGCCGGCTTGCAGCGCCTTATCTTTGAACTTCTCCACCTGAGAGAAGGAGTTGAAAATAATATGATCGCACAGCGAGACGATCTCATCGATCTCGTCCTCGCGATAAGCCGGCGAGAAGACATGGTTTTCCTTCCCCAGTTCTTCTTTCCCCAGACGAGCTTCGAACAATCCGCTCGCCGTCGCGCCGCTTAAATACTTCGCGACCAGAGGATACAGCTTATACATCGAGAAGGCTTTCTGCGCCAGAATGATCTTGCATCCGGTGCGATCCATGACTCCGCGAAGAATCTTCAGGTTCTTCTCCAGAAGAGCTTCGTCGACAACGTAACAGGGAGTGGGCAGCTCTTCGAATCGCATCCGATTAGACGTGCTCCGCTACGAGTTCTTTTTCTTGCGCCGGAATCGGGTCGGAATCGACGAGCGTCGGAGCGAGGTCTTCCTGCCAAGGCAGGCCCCACTTGTTCAGAGCGTCCATGAACGGATCCGGATCGAACTCTTCGATGTTGTATACGCCCAGCTTGTTCCATTTGCCCGTCAGAATCATCATGGCGCCGATCATGGCAGGAACGCCCGTCGTGTAGGAAATCGCTTGGGAACCGACTTCCTCATAGCATTCCTCATGAACGCACACATTATAGACGTAATACGTTTTTTCCTTGCCGTCCTTCTTGCCTTTGAAGATGCAGCCGATATTCGTCTTGCCCTTCGTGCGAGGTCCCAGGGAAGCAGGGTCCGGCAGTACGGCTTTCAGGAATTGCAGCGGAACGATTTGCTTGCCTTCGAATTCGATCGGCTCGATCGAGGTCATGCCCACGTTCTCCAGGCATTTCAGGTGAGTCAAGTAGCTCTGGCCGAAAGTCATGAAGAAGCGAATCCGCTTAATGCCCGGGATGTTCACGGCCAACGATTCCAGCTCTTCATGGTACAGCAGGTACATATCTTTCTCGCCGACCTCCGGGAAGTCGTATACCCGCTTGATCTCCATCGGCTTCGTTTCGACCCATTCTCCGTTCTGAAAGTAGCGGCCGTTAGCCGTAACTTCGCGGATATTGATCTCCGGGTTGAAATTCGTAGCGAACGGATAGCCGTGATCGCCGGCATTGCAGTCGAGAATATCGATATACTCGATCTCGTCGAAGTGGTGCTTGAGCGCATAGGCGGAGAAGACGCCCGTTACGCCAGGGTCGAATCCGCTGCCCAGCAGAGCGGTAATTCCGGCTTTCTCGAAGCGCTCGCGATAATCCCACTGCCACTTGTACTCGAACTTCGCCGTATCGTGCGGCTCGTAGTTCGCCGTGTCCATATAGTGGGTCTTGGTCGCCAGGCACGCGTCCATGATCGTCAGATCCTGATACGGCAATGCCAGGTTGATGACGATGTCCGGCTTGACCTGCTCGATCAAGGCGATGAGTTCGTCCACGTTGTCGGCATCGACTTGCGCCGTTGTGATTTTAGTTTTGCCGCCGTCCAGCTTGGCTTTCAGCGCGTCGCATTTGGACTTCGTGCGGCTTGCGATGCAGATTTCCTCGAACACTTCGCTATTTTGAACGCATTTGTGAATCGTAACCGAAGCTACGCCGCCGCAACCGATGATTAGAGCTTTTCCCATTTTCACAATTCCCCTAACTGTTTAAGATTCTTGTTTAAGCTTCGAAATTTCGATCAAAAGAAAAAGCAAGCCGAAGACGCTTTGATCGCGCACATCGCTTGCTTTGATATATTTATCATGATTAAAAAGCAAAAAGCACGCACGCAGCCTACGCTGACGGCATACTCCTCTACTAGCCATGTGAAATGAACATTTCAGTAGAAGCTTCTTAATTATTCAAAATATACCCGGTGGATTCAGAGTCTAAATAGCAAATAATCACTTGCCACTCTTATTGACCGTTTCACAAGTTGTGTGCGGAATGCACTGGTTGTAAAGTAACCAACTCATAAAATTTGAGCTTTTAACTCAATCAATAAGGCAACTAAAGTTGCCAATCGGCATTTGACCCGGCTGTCCGTTGGCCTCAACTTCTTGTCGGAAGTGGTCAAAAATTATCTGCTGACAGTGAACCTCAGATTTTTTTGAAAATTAATAGCTTCTTCTTCCAATCTACGAAAACTATCATATCAGCATCTAGAACAATAATCAATCACCAAGTACACATTTTTTGATGGCAATCTGCTCGCCGACAGCGCCTCAGTCTAAAAATTAAAGATTGATTTCTTGGGCGAGGAGCCTTATAACTAAATTAGAATCATTATTATTTGAAATTCATTATATTTTAGGGGTGACAGGAATGGATATGGTGAGTGCGGGTGCCGGCAAGTGTCCGGTCCATCATGGAAGCGCTGCAAGTCACAGGTCTAGCGGTACGACGAACAGAAATTGGTGGCCGAACCAGTTGAACTTGAACATTCTTCACCAGCATGACCGGAAGTCGAACCCTATGGACGAATTGTTTAATTATGAGGAAGAGTTCGGAAAACTGGACTACCAAACGCTTAAGCAGGACCTTCGCGATCTGATGACCGACAGTCAAGACTGGTGGCCGGCAGACTACGGACATTACGGTCCGTTCTTTATACGCATGGCCTGGCATTCCGCGGGTACATACCGCTCGGGCGACGGCCGCGGCGGGGCCAATACCGGCACGCAGCGTTTTGCTCCCCTGAACAGCTGGCCGGACAACGGCAATCTCGATAAAGCGCGCCGGCTGCTGTGGCCGATCAAGCAGAAGTACGGCAACAAGATTTCTTGGGCCGACTTGTTCATTCTGACGGGCAATGTCGCTATCGAATCGATGGGAGGCAAGACGTTCGGCTTCGGCGGCGGCCGCGAGGACGTGTGGCATCCGGAAGAGGATATTTACTGGGGAGTCGAGACGGAATGGCTGGGGGATAAAAGGTACACCGGCGACCGTCAGCTCGAGAACCCGCTTGCCGCCGTTCAGATGGGCTTGATCTACGTGAATCCGGAAGGCCCGAACGGCACTCCAGACCCGCTGGCAAGCGCCCGCGACATTCGCGAAACGTTCAAGCGGATGGGCATGAACGACGAAGAGACGGTCGCGCTCGTAGCCGGCGGGCATACGTTCGGCAAGGCTCACGGCGCGGGAGACGCCGCCCACGTCGGCGCGGAGCCGGAAGCGGCCGCCGTAGAAGCGCAGGGCTTGGGCTGGATCAGCACGCACGGCTCCGGCAAAGGCCGGGACGCCATCACCAGCGGCATCGAAGGCGCTTGGACCGCGAATCCGACGCAGTGGGATAACGGGTTCTTCGAGCTGCTGTTCGGATACGAGTGGAAGCTCACGAAGAGCCCGGCGGGGGCCCATCAGTGGACACCTATAGATCCTGCCGTGGAGCATCTCGCGCCGGATGCGGAGGATCCGTCCATTCGCGTTCCGACAATTATGACTACCGCGGATATGGCGTTGCGCGTCGACCCGGCCTACGAGAAGATTTCCCGCCGCTTCTATGAGAACCCGGACGAATTCGCGGATGCGTTCGCCCGCGCATGGTTTAAGCTCACGCATCGCGACATGGGGCCTCGCGCCAGATACCTGGGACCGGAAGTTCCGGATGAAGTTCTGATCTGGCAGGACCCGGTGCCTGCCGCGGACTACGAATTAACAAGTGAAGAAGTCGAGGATCTGAAGACGAAAATTCTCGATTCCGGACTGACGATCGGCGAGCTGGTCACGACCGCTTGGGCTTCGGCCAGCACCTTCCGCGGCTCCGACATGCGGGGCGGCGCCAACGGCTCCCGAATCCGTCTGGCTCCGCAGAAGGATTGGGAAGCGAACCAGCCGAAGCAGCTCGCGAAGGTCCTTGCGATCCTTGAAGCCATTCAAGACGATCTGGACAAGAAAGTCAGCTTAGCCGATCTGATCGTTCTGGGCGGCAGCGCCGCGATAGAGAAAGCCGCGCGCGATGCGGGCTTCGACGTGACCGTGCCGTTCACGGCCGGACGCGGCGACGCGACCCAGGAGCAGACGGACGTAGAGAGCTTCGCGGTGCTGGAGCCGGTCGCGGACGGCTTCCGCAACTATCAGAAGAAGCAGTTCAGCGTAAGTGCTGCAGAGCTTCTCGTAGACAAGGCGCAGCTGCTCAACCTTACCGCGCCGGAGATGACGGCGCTTATCGGCGGCTTGCGCGTGCTGGGCGCCAACTACGGCGGTACCAAGCACGGCGTATTCACGGATCGGGTCGGCCTGCTCACGAATGATTTCTTCGTGAACCTGCTCGACATGGGAGTGCAGTGGAAGCCTGCGGAAGACGGCGTATACGAAGGACGCGACCGCAAGACGGGCGAGGTCGTGCGCACGGCGACGATCGTGGACCTCGTATTCGGCTCCAACTCCGTTCTGCGCGCCATCGCGGAAGTGTACGCCCAAGACGACAACCAGGCCAAGTTCGTGCGCGACTTTATCGCCGCTTGGGTCAAGGTCATGAACGCCGATCGTTTCGACTTGCATTAAGGCCGTCGAAGGCCGAATCTTCTACCCTGTAATCCGAACATGGAAAGCAAAGAGCAGTATTTGTTGCCGAATACTGCTCTTTGCTTTCCTGCTGTTCAGTTCGAAAAGGAGGACGAACGATGGCGGTCATGCTGAGCAAAGAAACGATACTGGCCAAAATGAAAGAAGAAGGATTGCGCATCACTCCCCAACGCGTTCGGATTATCGAACTCCTACTTGAATTGTCGCATCCGACGGCGGAGCGGATTTATGCGGGCATGGCCGAGAAATTTCCTTACGTCAGCCAGATGACGGTGTACAGCACGTTGAAGATCCTGAAGGAGATCGGCGTCGTCCGCGAGCTCTCCAACGGCAGCAAATCCAACAATTTCGAGCTGGCCGACGAGAATCACTGGCATTTTCATTGCAGGCTTTGCAGCGGGATCTACAACTTGGAGCCAGAGAATGCCGAAGCGTTGTGGGTCGTCGGGACGAATGGAGGCGCGTTCCAGGTCGACAGCTGCAAGGTCGAGTATTATGGCGTATGCGCGCAGTGTAAGGGCTAGGAAGGGCGGCTCAAACTTTGCGCACGGCAATATTTCATTTTTTAAAAGAGGCTTCCAAGGCACCAGTGTCTTCGAAGCCTCGAAAGTACTTGATCTTCCCATCTTCTACTTCGCAAATCACCGCCCAGTAGCTTTCGAACAGCTTATTGGTAGGGCGAATACGATGCTTAAATCTGCCCCAAGCAAACGCGGATATATCATCACCTAATATCTTAGCGATTTCAAATTCTTGGGTATCAAGATCTTTCTCGAATTTGGACAAAAGCTTTCTTACGCCATCAATACCGCAATAAGTTCCATAAAAGTGATGTCTATCCGACTCCGTATCGTACCCTGCAATAAATATTGCTTCACTGTGGACATATTTTAACGCGCTGTCCTTGTCCGCCATATTTTCGATATAAAGTTTCAGTACCTGTACTGCTTTCATATCGTTTGTCTCTCTTTTGATCTACGCGTGACTGTCTCTACTTCATTGACAAGTTTCAGTTGGCTCGTTATGACGCCAAGGTGAATCGCTTCATGTACCAGAGCAAAATTAAACAATTCTCCGGATGTATGAAATATAAATGGCCCCATCTCAAAAGGCGATTGAAGATTATGATCAAGCATTTCCGGTGTCAATTCGGACAATCGGGAAAGCTGGGCCGATAACCGCTCAACCAGATCTTCCTTCGACGGCGGCGTTTCTGTCCAATCCGATGGTTTCGTACCTGAGCCAAACATTCTTTCATAGTGCTCCGGAATTTCAGTTGGTGAATCGAAGCATAAAGCAGCGTATTTATCCATCCAATATACGATATGCCCCACATTCCATCGAACCGTGTTATTGAAGCCATTGGGCTGGATGTCCATTTGTGTCTCGGTTACCTGCTGAAACTGACCGATGATGATTTGACGAAGTACTTGCCCCGTGTTGATAATTGATTGTGCCATAGTTGACTCCTCCTCGTGATTGGATCGTTCCTTCCACACTTCTAGCTTACATTTCCGGCATCCATGCAACCATCACGGAATTCCGATGCAATTGATCGGTTCCAGTAATCAATAACTCGTCATTTGATGAAATCAAGTTGTAGTCGATATAATGGCAGTGGAGGATTGGATATCGGAAGGAGAAACAAGCGATGGAACTTCGACAGCTTGAATACTTTGCTGCGATTTGTAAGGAGATGCATTTCTCCAGGGCAGCTGAGAACCTCTGCACTACACAATCGAATCTGAGTCAGCAGATTAAGTTTCTGGAGAACGAGATCGGCCTCCCACTTTTCGATCGCATAGGTAAACGAATTACGCTAACCGATGCAGGAAGGATCTTACTCGAACAGAGCCGCTACATATTTGAACATGTTGACTATGCAAAGAAGGCGATTGCGGATCTTAAAACGATCGAAGGCGGCAAGCTGGACATCGGTATTTTGCCTGGAGATGGCGAATTACTGTTTGACGCATTACTTATCGATCTCCATAAAACGTACCCTCAGCTTTCGTTAAGCGTTACGGAGACCATGGATGTCTACGAACAAGTTCTTAATGGCACAAGAGATCTTGGAGTTACTACGGTACCGCAGAAGGTAGATGACCGTATTGCCGTTGTCTCTTTGTTTGATGAGGAGTTTTCTTTGGCTATTCGATCAGATCATCCCCTTGCAAAGTCAAAGGCGGTTCCATTCGAGCAACTTCAGCATCTAAAGATGGTTATGTTCGGCTCAGATCATCAAATCACCAAGATCATTCAAGCCTGTTGTCAAGAACAAGGAATTGTGATGAACAATCCGATTGTAACTTCAACCTTATCAACGCTTCTAACCCTGGTCCATCAAGGAATAGGAGCGACTATTCTCCCAAGGATGCTGCTAGATTATATCAAAGACGAGAATATTACTGCCGTGACTCTGCTCAACCCAACGCCTACTCAAGGCATCTGCATCATATATCGTGTGGATAAATTTATGGGACAAGCAGCGAAGCTATTCATTAAAGAATTGCAGGCTTTTATTCAGCGGGTCAAAGATCAAACCGGTCGCTCGTGGGGATAAACCAATTAAGGCCACCCACTCAGGGAACAAGGCTGGAATCAACTCGCGCACCTGCTCAAAAATGACAGGAGGGCTATTGCGTGCCTCTGAGTAAGCGACATCCCGTCCAGCAGCCAGCGGAGTTCGCGGTTCGAGATGGTGAGAGGCTCTCCGCAGGCTTGCGGCCACTGAAAAGTACCGCGCTCCAGTCTGCGTGGGAATCAGAAGCATGACACACGTTACAATTATCCATCTTTTAAGCAATCCGTTGCCCTCCTCAGAATCCATATATTGATAGAAGAGTAACCATGAATTTCGAAACAACACGCCAAATTGCCGATTTTCTTCGGTGGCTTTCGTGCATTAGTATAGGCTGATTATGATCCCCTTGAAAGGTTGGCCAACACGCACCGCAGCATGCTCCTTTAGCATTTTTCGCCGATAGACCCGTTAAGCTGAACCGTATCACAAGTAATGGTATGCCAAAAGATATCCAGCGTTGGGGAGATCCGCCATTCGACATCAAGGAAGATATTCCTTCGAAGCCCGAACTTCCGGTATAATAGATTGGGAGATTTGCCATTTCCATAAATGGAGGCGCTTTCACGTGAATCAACCATTGGAGCAAGAGGGATACTTCGGAGAGTTCGGGGGAAGCTTCGTTCCGCCGGAACTGCAGGATGTGCTGAACTACTTGAGCGAACGGTTTTACAAGTTCAGAGACGACCCGATCTTCAAGGAGGAGCTTCGCTATTACCTTCGCGAATACGTTGGCCGAGAGAGCCCGCTGACGTATGCCGAACGACTGACCGAAGCTTGGGGCGGCGCCAAGATTTATCTCAAGCGCGAGGATCTGAATCATACCGGGGCGCACAAAATCAACAACGCGATCGGCCAGATTTTGCTCGCCAAGAGAATGGGAGCGAAGCGGATCATCGCGGAGACCGGAGCCGGACAGCATGGAGTCGCCACGGCGACGGCTTGCGCGATGTTTAATATGGAGTGCGTCATCTACATGGGGGCGGAGGATACGCGGCGCCAGGCGCTGAACGTCTTCCGGATGGAGCTGCTCGGCGCGACCGTCGTGCCGGTCGACAAGGGGCAGGGACGTCTGAAGGACGCGGTCGACGAAGCGCTGGGCGATCTCGTTCAGAACTACAAAAATACGTTCTATCTGCTCGGCTCCGCGGTCGGTCCGCATCCGTTCCCGACGATGGTCAAGCACTTCCAGGCGATCATCAGCGAAGAGTCGAAACGGCAAATTATCGAGAAGGAAGGACGCCTTCCCGACGCGGTTATCGCTTGCGCGGGCGGAGGCAGCAACGCGATCGGCGCGTTCGCCCACTACATTGACGAGCCGAGCGTACGCCTCATCGGCGTCGAACCCGACCAGGCGCCGACTTTGACACAGGGCGTCCCGGGCACCATTCATGGCTTCAAGTGCCTGGTGCTGCTCGACGAGAACGGCGAGCCCAAGAAAACCTATTCGATCGCTGCCGGGCTCGACTATCCGGGCATCGGACCGGAGCACAGCCACCTGAAGGTGACGGGCCGGGCCGAATACGCGACGGTCACGAACGAGGAAGTGCTGGAAGCGTTCCAGGAGCTGTCTCGCGTGGAGGGAATCATACCGGCTCTGGAGAGTGCGCATGCGCTCGCCTATGCGAAGAAGCTGGCTCCGTCGATGGACCCGGACCGGATTCTCGTCATCAACCTGTCCGGCCGCGGCGACAAGGACGTCGAGCAAGTGTTCCATATGCTGAAAAAATAACTAATCGTTTCGCCGAAGGGGTTGTCCCGTAAGTAATCTGAGTCATGCCGAACGATTATCAATGGAATGATGTCAGGGGCATCACGGGACAACCCCTTAAACGTCCTCTACCTCAGCGTCACGATACGATTGATCTCCGTTCCTTCCGTATTTTTCCCCATTAACCTCCGCAGCATGAACTTCGCCATCTGGAATTTGTTGCCGGAATCCCAATACTCGGCCGTTTCGGCGTTTACCTTGATCAGGACGAGGGTAGGGTCGTCATACGTCGTTTCCAGCAGCTCCTTGTACATCGGATTCCAGAATTGTTTCAGCTTCTCAACGTCTTCCACCAGCTCGGCCGTGCCGCGGATCGAAACGAAGGACTTGCCCGCATAGGCCACGTTGACTTGACGGTTGCGCAGCAGCTCGTGGAATTTGCCGCTGTCTTTCTGAGTCAGGAACCATAAGCTGCCGTCGGAGTCCATCTCCTGGGTTTTCATAGGACGCGAAACCAGTCCTTCTTCCGATACCGTCGTCAGCATCGCCGTCTCGATGCCTTTGATCAATTCGCGAACTTTCTCGATGGCTTCCCGGTTGTCGGAGGTTGGATTCGTCATGGCGTTCACCTTTTTCGGATGTATTTTTCGCTTTAGTATTGCACCCGCGTCTCTCCGAAATTCAGCGCCGTCCATACGGGAACCCGCCTGCAACCGCAGGTTGCGGGGCTTGCGCAACCAGAGCGCTCTTTACTTTTGCGTGCGGCTCGATCAATATGGGCTTATCAAACGACAGAAAGGCAGCTGCTGCAATGATCTTCGGCGAGAAGTTGAAAACGGAAAGAAGCAAGAAGGGCTGGTCGCAGGAAGAATTGGCCGCGAAGCTGTATGTGAGCCGGCAGTCGGTGTCGAAGTGGGAGAACGGTCAGAATTACCCTGGCATCGAAATCATTATTAAGATAAGCGATCTGTTCGAAGTAACCATCGACGAACTGCTAAGGAGCGATGAGGAGTTGACGAAAAAAGTGATTCAAGAAAGCAGACAGCTGGCCTATCCGAGATTGAAATTTACCGTCGATGTCCTGTTTCTGGCAGGCGCCGCCTTGCTCGTCATCAAGCTGGTCGTGCTGCTTCTGAACAAATTCGCGTCGACGGACATTGCGTTAATCGGCGGATCGTTCCTCTGGAACTTCGGGCCTCTGGTGCTTATGATCGGCGCGGGAGTCGCGTCGGACACGCTGAAGAAGAAGTACAAACAAGATTAGCAAGTTCATCCATTCCGACTCGCCCGCAATCATTTGCGGGCTTTTTTGCGTCTATGGCAGGAGAGAGGTTGGCGTCTCGGTCCGCTTCCAAGCGGATGCAGGTTAAAAAAATTCCGAAGCGATGAAAAATAGAAGCGCGTTCGATTGTATTAACAGTGAAAGGAGGCGCTGAGGTGTACAATTCATATGAGCTCAATGAATCTGTGCGGCGGGTGTTGGATTTATATTCGCAAAGCTTGATCAAAATCGCTTTCGCCTACTTAAAAAATATAGCCGACGCGGAGGAAGTGGCGCAGGAAGTGTTTCTCGCCTACTTGCAGAAGCGGCCCGCATTCGAGAACGACGAACACGAGAAAGCTTGGCTGATTCGCACGGCGATCAATAAAAGCAAAAACATGCTGAAGACCGGGTGGTTCAGAAGCCGAAACCCGGTTCCCGAAAACCTGAGCTACCTCCCCGAGGAAGAGAACGAGATTTTGCAGGCCGTACTCGCCCTGGACAAGAAGTATCGGATTCCGATTCATCTGCACTATTTCGAGGGATATACGATTCAGGAAATCGCGGTGATCATGCAGGCCAAGCCGGCAACCGTCGGAACTTGGCTGGCAAGAGGGCGCTTCCTCTTGAAGAAGAAGATCGGAGGCTCGGAGAATGAAGAAATCTGTTTATAAATCGGCCATGTCGAATGTGAAGACAAGCGACAATTTCAAAGAAGAAACGTATCGGAAGCTGATGCTGGCAACGGAAAGATCCGCGTCAAACGAGAACAAACCAAAGGAGAAGATCAATATGGAATACGCGAAGAAAAGAACGTTAACGGGGTGGGCGGTCGGCGCAGCGGCTTGCGCGGTATTGGCGGTCAGCATTCTCACGGTAAACCAGAGCGTCCCGACGCCGTCCGCTTCTCCGCAGCCTTCGGCGGTCTCCCCGGCTCCGTCCACCTCTCCACAGCCGCAGCCCTCGGGGGTCGCGTCGAAGCCTCCGATCACTACGGGCAAGGCGGCGGTCAATATTGAAGGCGTCATCACCGAAGTGAGCGAGGACGGCCAAAGCTTCAGGGTCGGCGATCTGTGGGTGACCGTGACCCCGGAAACCGCATTGGGCATCGACGGTCCGACGGCCGCGGAGCCGTCCGAAGAGCTGCTGCAGAAGGAATTTAAGGTCGGGAACATCGTATCGGGATTTACGACCGAGGATACCAGCACGGGGAAAGTGAACGCGACGCGCATCTATAACAATATGGCTCCGTCGAAATAAGAGACCTGCCGAAGCGGCGAGCGCTTCGGCAGGTTGCGGTCCGTCCGGAAGCGTCTCGAGCGCTCCAGAATGATGTAGGGTACATCGACAAACAGAGTTCGAATAGGCGGATCAAGACGGCGCCGACCCGAACGATTCGCGGTTTAGACGATCCGTTTCGCTCCCGGGATTAAGCGAATCGCGGCGGAAGCCAGGAAGCATAAGCCGACGCTAAGGACGGAGACGATGGCCCATTTGATGGCCTGGGGCCAGTCGAGCGGTTGCGCGACTATCGTCCAGAAGACGATCACGGGCGGATGGATCAAGTATACGGTATAAGCGTGGTCGGACATCCACTTGCGCAGGCGGCCGGACGCATGGAAGCGGGTTTGAAAGGCGCGCAGCAGCGCCAGAATAATGCCGAAGCAAACGAAGGGCTCCCAGAACGCGTACAGTATGGCTTGCGCGTTAAAGCCGCCCTCGAACGCGATGTTTCCCTCCAGAGCTCCCGTTAAGATAAGGCCGACAGGCAGAACAGGGATGACGAGGACCGCGATCCGTCCCCACCGTTTGGCGGTTTGGGCGGTCAGCCGTTCCAGCCAGTTGTGACGGTGGGCCAGCAGGCCGGCGATAAATAACAAGATGTACAACGGGAAGTAGCCGAACTGGAGCCCGAGCGGCCCCTCGCCGGTAGGATAAGCGAATCGAACCGCGAACGCGACCAAGCCGCTGGCAACGGCCGATACGAGCAGAACCTTGCCGGAAGGGAAGGGAATCTCGGGCGAAGCCGTCCCTCTTTTCGCGGTCAGCAGGCGGTAAGCGACGTATACAATCGCGAACAGGAGCAAAGCCTCAATAAACCACGCCGGTCCTACGAAGATATGTTTAAAGCTCCACACTTCGGCACGATAGAACTCCTGTAACGTCGTTGTACCGCGCAAGTGGGCATACCAGCCCGTCACGGGGCCGATCAAGAAACTGTAGACAATGAGCGGGATTCCTAAGCGGATCAGGCGATCCTTCAAGAAGCGGCTTGGTCCTTTGCGATCGTAGGACGTCGGAATAAAGTACGCGGAGAGAAAGAAAAACAGCGACATAAAGAAAGCTTGGCACACGGCCGTGAACAGGGTCAGCAAAATGGAGGTTATCGTCAATTCGCTTGTGTCGACGTCCACTAATATCCACGATCCGGACGCTCCGTATGCGATCGAAGTATGGAAGACGACGACCAGAACCGTCAGGGCGGTCCTCAGATTGTCCAGATAGTCCAATCGTTGATTCAGAGAGAAAACCTCCTAAGGCACAAGAAATACGATCAGTCGTCATGCGGCGTGGTTCGAACGACCTATATCTGAATCTTTACTTTTCGACAAAACTTTCCTTTTTCCTCTATCGAGCCTTTCTATAGAGGCTCTTTTTTAGGAAGGAACTCGTAAGGGAGTCGGCGTGGCTGATCGTCACAGCGCTCCAGATCTGGACTTTCGGCCGGTTAGCGGTGAGGGAGACGAGAGAAAGCCCCGTCCGAAGCGGATGTTCCCATCGGATGGGGCTTTCAGTTATTTCGCGAATACGTGATTGCCAATCTTCACCGTAACCGGACGGCTTCGCACCCAGGCGTTGTCCGTCTTCTTCGGATTGTAGAAGACGATGGCCCCGAGTCCCGGATCGGAACCGTTCAGCGCTTCTTGCACGGCGCGTTTCGTCTCCTGGCTCGGCGACACCGAATAAATGCGTTTGTCCAGCACCGGAGAATACTGATAGTAGGCTTTGCCGTTGTAATAGTCCACTTGGAAAATCGTATCGATGATCGTGTTCGGCCATTCGGAATGGGCGATCCGGTTCAAGATCGAAGCCGCGACGGCCACTTTGCCCGCGTAGCTCTCGCTGCCCGCCTCCGCTTCCGTAATCCGGTACAGCCAGAGAAGCTCTTCGTCCGAAGATTGCTTCTGCTGGGACATCGCGACGAACCCGCCCTCTCCGGTCGAGATCAGCGCAGCTCCTTTACGCGAATCGTATTGGACGCCGAAGCCGAGCTTTCTTGCCGTATACGCCAGCGGTACGTAGGCGGTTCCGCCGATGAGCGTCGTCCGCGTATCCAGGTCGTCCCTCTGCCATGCTGTCTTCCCGGCGCTCCGATAATCGGAATGGCGTTCGCCCGCGGGAAACCCGATCTGGATCGACGACGTCGTGAGCACGGCCGAGCGATACTGCTCGCTCCAGCCGACCGAGACGTTCAGGCCGCGAAACCAGGATGCCGGTACAAGCTGATAACCGTTCTGTATGATTACGGTCGTCGATGCCGGTTGACCGTTGACGTATACCGTCGCACCGCCGAGCGTCTGCGCCGACGCGCTATGAGCCGGCCAAGCCAAAATAGCAACCAATACAAGCGTTAAAGGTAAAGTCCAATATTTTTTCAACACGTTACTCGCCCCTTCCCTCGGACCATCATACGATAAAATCCAAGGCTGTCCGTCTGGCAGATTGAGGATGATGAGAATCGGCATTCGAACGGCACGCCAGCCAAAAGCGCGCAGCCAAGCGGATTTTTTCGTGAAGCGGGCATTTCTTTTCTGAAAAGAATGAGGAAATTCTAACGATGCTTTGGGGTGGGATTACGGGATTGAGCGCTGAATAGGCCTTGGGGATGTAGATTTATAAAATCCGCTTTGCTATGATGTGGATAAATATAGACTTGGAAAATTACGGGACTCCCCTGGATCCAATTGAACTACGAAGGCCATCTGCTGCAGGGTGGCCTTCACGTGTAGGAGGACCTGGGGAGCGGGATCGGACAAGCAGGTTGCGGCGCGAAAAAATTTTTCGCCGATCTGTCGATTGGCCGGCATCCGGATCGTCGTAATGTATAGAACGACAAAAAAGGCAAAGGAGAACGCAGATGCGAACAGTGATTTCCAAGGACGGTACGAAGATCGCGTATGACAAGACCGGTCAAGGGCCGCCGCTTATTCTGACAGGAGGCGCGTTCAGCTACCGCAAATTTCCCGGAATGATGCAGCTCGCGTCCTGCCTGGCGGAGAGGTTTACGGTCTACCATTACGATCGGCGCGGACGCGGCGACAGCGGAGACGGCTTGTCCTACTCGACGGATCGCGAGATCGAGGATCTGCAGGCGATGATCGAAGAGGCGGGAGGCGAAGCTTGCGTGTACGGTTTGTCTTCCGGCGCGGTGCTTGCGCTTCAAGCCGCGGCCAAGGGAGCGCCGATCTCGAGGCTGGTGCTGCACGAGCCGCCGTTCATCGTGAACCCCAGCGACCCCAGGCCGCCGGCGGACTTCGTCCGGCAAGTGAGCGGGATGATCGCCAAGGATCGCAGGGAGGACGCCATCCGCTATTTCATGATCAAGGGCATGGGCGCCCCCGCTTTCGTTCCGTTCATGCTCCGGCTGATGCCTGGAACCTGGGAAAAGCTGAAGGCCGTTGCCCATACGCTTCCGTACGATGCGACGCTGCTTGAGGGGCACATAGGGGGCCGCCCGCTCGACGGCAAGCTTTGGAGCGGAGCCGCGATGCCGACGCTTGTCCTCGAAGGCACGGAGAGTCCGGCATCGCTGCGCCGCGCCGCTCAAGCCTTGTCGACCGTGCTGCCGAACGCGCGGCTGGTCAGCAAGCGGGGGCTCGGCCACACCAAGAAGCTGGACGCCAAGCGAGTCGCTTCGGAGCTGACGGCTTTTCTCCTGGACGATCGGGAAGAACGCTCTGCCGGGGCCTGATTGTGTCTAACGGCGCACTTGGCAATTTCAATGTTTTATAACTTGAATTTCATTTTAGGAGGATAAGACCATGCGGTTTATGATGATCGTAAAAGGAACGACGGATTCGGAAGCGGGAACGCCGCCCAGCCCGGAGCTGCTCGAGGCGATGCGGAAATACAACGAGGAGTTGGTCAAAGCCGGCGTGCTGCTCGCGGCGGACGGCCTGCAGCCCACTTCCGCGGGGATTCGGATTTCTTACCCCGAGCCGGGCGGCAAGCCGAAGGTGGTCGACGGTCCCTTCGCGGAGGCCAAGGAGATTATTGCCGGATACACGCTCATCGAAGTGAAATCCAGGGAAGAGGCGATCGAATGGGCGCTCCGCATGCCGGATCCCCACGGCCTCGGCCAGGGGGAGATTGAGCTCAGGCAGGTGTTCGAGCCCCATGACCTGACGAGCGAACCGGAGGCGTTGGCCGGCCAGGCCGCCCTGCGCAAGCAGCTCGACGAGCGCAGGCGCCCGTGAATCGCCCGGCGGCCCGCCGAACCGTCGATGCGATCTGGCGGATCGAGGCGCCTAAGCTGATCGCGGCGTTGACGCGAATGGTCAGGGACGTGGAGCTCGCGGAGGACCTGGCGCAGGATGCGATGGTCGTCGCTCTGGAGCGCTGGCCGGAGACGGGGATTCCGAACAATCCGGGCGCATGGCTGATGACGGTGGCGAAGCGCCGGGCGATCGACTGGATACGCAGGAACAGGCAGCGGGACGACAAATACGCGGAGCTTGCCCGCGTCTCGGAGCTGATCTCGGATGACGATATGGACAAGGCGCTGGACGGAGAGGTCGGAGACGATCTCCTCCGTCTCGTCTTTATGACCTGCCATCCGGCGCTGTCCCGGGAAGCCCGGGTCGCCTTGACGCTGCGGCTGCTGTGCGGGCTGACGACGGAGGAGATCGCCCGCTCTTTTCTAACCTCCGAACCGACCGTCGCCCAGCGAATCGTTCGGGCCAAGAAAACGTTAAATGCCGAGAGGAGCTCGTTCGAGATGCCCTCGGGCGCAGCTCTGGCGGAGCGGCTGTCCGCCGTACTGGAGGTCGTTTATCTGATGTTTAACGAAGGGTACGCGGCCACCTCCGGGGAGCACTGGGTGAGGCCGCTGCTCTGTCAAGAGGCGCTCAGGCTGGGCCGTATTCTGGCGGAGCTTGCGCCTCGGGAACCGGAGGTTCACGGGCTGGTCGCGTTAATGGAAATTCAAGCTTCGCGCCTGAGAACGAGAGTCGGCGACCAAGGCGAGCCGATCCTGCTTCTGGACCAGGACCGCGCGCAGTGGGACCGCCTGCTGATTCGCCGCGGTCTCGCGGCGTTGGAACGCTGCCGCAAGCTCGGCTGCCCGCTCGGGCCGTATGCGCTGCAAGCGGCTATCGCGGCGTGTCATGCCGAGGCTTCGACATCGGAGGAGACCAACTGGATTCGCATTGCCGCGCTGTACGAGGCGCTGTCCCGGCAAGCTCCGTCCCCGATCGTCGAACTGAACCGGGCGGTGGCGGTCGCGATGGCTTTCGGTCCCGCTTACGGTCTGCAGATCGTCGACGAGATTGCCGGCTTGTCCGCTCTGGAGAACTATCATCTGCTCCCGAGCGTTCGCGGAGAGCTGCTCAGGAAGCTGGGGAGATACGAGGAGGCGCGCCTGGAATTCGAGCGTGCGGCGGCGATGACCCGCAACGTCCGTGAACAAGAGCTGTTGCGCGCGCGGGCCGCGGAGTGCGAGACTCGCTCCTCCGATTAATTTTCGCGCGCATGTCGATTTCCGGATTCCCGATTCGTCGTAACAGGTAGAAAGGAGGAATCCAGAATGCGATTTATGCTTCTCGTCAAAGCGACGGGATGCTCGGAAGCGGGCGTCCCGCATAGCCCGGAACATCGCTTCGCCAAGGAAGCGATTCTGGCGTCCATGGCCGAGGCGGGGGTGCTTCTGGCCGCGGAGCGGCTGCAGCCCAGCTCGGGCGGAATTCGAATGGCGTTCTCGCCGGAGGGCGAGCCGGAGCTGGAGAGCGGTCCTTTCCCGGCGGATTCGTGGCTGCTGGCGGAGTACTTGGTCATCGAGTCGGAATCGGTGGAAGAGGCGATCGGCTGGGCGCGCCGGATTCCGGCTCCCGGAGGATGCGAACGGATGGAAGTCGAGCTTAGACGGTTGGAGGACAAGGCCGCCGGTCCGCGAAATATCGGACTGGAGAACGATCTGGCGCTCCAGCTCGGCATGTTGAGGCAAGATTAAGAAGCGACAAACAAGGGAGCGATGAAGATGAATCCGGAAGTCACCGATTTTATCGAATCTTTGAAAGAACCGTGGCAGGTCGAGCTGTCGACCGCCCTGAGAGCTATCGTCCACGAGGCGGTGGACGGCGTTCAAGAACGCATTCAGTACAAGAAGCCTCACTTCCTCAAGAATGGGAAGTATGCCGCCGTTATCTCGCCTTCGAAGGAGGCGGTCAGCTTCACTCTGTTTAACGCATCGGGCTTGGAGCTGCCGGAGGACCGGTTCGAAGGGCCGCCGGAAAGGAAAACGCTGAAGCTTCGCAAGGGACAAGCGCCCGACAGCGCGGAGCTGACTTCGCTGCTGCGCCAAGCCGCATCGACGCTTTGAGCCGATGGCAGGATTTCAATGAAAAATCGTAACTATGACAGAATCTGTCGCTATCCCCGTTTAAGATGGAATCTGGGCAAGCTACTGTCTTAAAGGAGGATGGCCGCATGTATGTCACGGTTGAAGATTTTATCGTCGAATGGAACAAAGAGGCCGAATTGACCCAGGGGATTCTGGACGGGTTGACGGACGAGGCGCTGGGGCAGCCGGTCTATCCGGAAGGGCGCACGCTGGGGAGGATCGCCTGGCATTTCGTCTCGAATATTCCGGAGTATTTAACGGAATTCGGCTTGCCGATCGCCGAGGCGGGCGATGCGAACGAGGTACCGTCCGCGCGGGAGATCGCGGAAACCTTCAGGACGGTGGCCGCGAATGCGGCTAACGCGCTTAGGCAACAATGGACGGACGATACGCTGCGGCAAACCCAGAATGCGTTCGGACGAGTGGAGTCCAATGCCATGATTCTGATGGGACTGATCAAGCATATCGCCCATCACCGGGGACAGGTCACCGTCTTGATGCGCCAGGCGGGGCTGCCTATCCCTGCCGTGTACGGTCCTTCGAAGGAAGGCTGGGCGCGGCTGGGAGTGACTCCGCCGCTTTAAGACGCTGCACCTGCAGGACGGGAAGAGGCCGCTTCGCGAGAGGACTTGAACAAGTCGACTCCGCGGGGACGGCCTCGTCCTGCTCCGGCTTTCCGACGTGCTGCGCTAAAACTGCTCTTCGTACCGTTCTCCACCGCCTTCCCGAGGCCCTCGCACCGATATTTTGCGTGAATTCCAGAGTTCCCATATATTTTCCATAAGAAAAAAAGACGTACAGAAAGATTATCGATGGATGGATGCCAGGCGCATCTATCTCCTTCCGATGCTATACGGTCCTGAAATTTGGAATGGATAGACCCGTAACAGGGTCATTTCAGGACCGTATGAGGCAGTCTCCAGGAGATAGATGCCCTTCTTTTTTCATCGATAATCTTGTACGCCTTTACGTATGGGACAGGCCCATCTTCGTTCGTTTACATTACCAGTTGTTGCCCGATCCCCGAATGACGGTGAAGTTCGGACTCTTATTCTCGCCGTAGATCGCCGTGACGCCGGGGTTGTTCACCTTGACGTTGGTGAAGCTGGCCGAGCCGACGACCGGCCCTTGCCCGTCTTCCGCCTTGGCGACGAGCTTGATGCCGTAGCGGGACGGATTGTTAATCGTGATGTTCTCCAGACGGATGTTCTGCATCGGCAGATTTTCCGGAGACTTCGATTGGAACATCAGCCCGAAGTACACCGGGTTGTTGATGTCGACGTTTTTGACGACGATGTTCTTGAAGTCTCTGTCGCCGCCGAAGAACCAGATCGCGCCGAAGTTCTGGTACTCGTTGATTTTGTCGTCGGCTCCTACGCTGGTCCAGAAATCCCCGCCCGTGCGGTCCAGCGTGACTCCGTCGATGACGGTATCCAGGGCGCCGAAGCCGAGCGTGTTATACCCGAAGCTCAGGCTGCTTACGGTTACGCCGGGATACGTCAGCGTATCCGCGCCGTACAGGTTTTGGAACAAGTTGTCCTGGCCGCCGTAGACGGCGAAAGCGGCGGCGCGCCGGACGTTGGTGGCGGTCAGGTTCGTGTACTTATTGCCCACGTTGTAGGAGCCGCCGGCGTCGATGGCGCTGAACAGGGCGAACGCATCGTCTCCGGCTCCGCGGGAGTAGTTGTTGTCGATGAGGTTATAGGACGAACCGTTCGTCATATTGATGCCGTCCGCGAATACGTTTTTGATCCGGTTGTTCTTGAACGTGTTGTAGGAAGAGTTCACTCCCCAGTAGAGGCAGATGAAATGCTCGGCCCAGATGTTCTCGATGGTGACGTTCTGCATGCCGTTGCCGTCGATGAACTTGCCGGGACCGTCCTGCCTGTAGACATAGTTGCCCCAAGCGGACAAATCCTTGATCGTGGTGCCGTTGGCCGAGGACGAAATATTGAATCCGACGTCGGTGTTCGTCTGGTTCTGAGGAGCGACCAGCTTCGTATGCCAAGGGCCAGCGCCGATAATTTCGGTGGCCCGGCCGTACAGGAAGATTTTCGACGAGATCGTCCATTCGCCCGCGGGAATGAAAATTCCCTTCTTGGACGAATCCTGACGGAACTCGTTCAGAGCCTGCTCGATCGACTTGCTGGCGGACACCTCCACGTACTTGCTCGGGTCCGGATTCGAGGCGGGCGGAGCGACGTTCTCCGTCTCGATCATGTCCACATAGATCCAGGACACGTCCCCGGCGTCCTTCTGAATCCGAATCTTCGTTCCGGCCGGATAGACCTGGTCGAGCATCAACTGCGAATCCTCATAGAGCCAGTAGGCCTTGGAGCCGGAATTATTGTAGCCGAGCTGTCCGAGGGTCGTCGGAGTCGCATAGACATAAGAGAACTTGGACGTGACGGTGAAGTTGCCTTTGTCCGCCCCGTTCGCATAGATGCTGATCGTGCCGGTCGTGTTCTCCGCCACGGCGTTGCGAAGAACGAACGCGTTCGCCGGAGCCGTCAGCGTGAACTCCACGTACTCGCCGGTCGCGTCCAGGAGGACGGCCGAACGTCCCGATGCTTCGCCCGCGAAGTCGCCCGGCGTGAAGTTCGGAGCGAGTCTCGTGCCGTTGGTGCTGTTGGCGGGGGCTTCGGCTTCGAGAATGGTGAACGGCATGTTGGCCCCTCGACCGGAATAGAGGCTCGATGTGCTGACGTTATTCGCCTGCTTGATGGCGACTTCGTTCGCATCGGCCGCAACCGTCGTCGTGACGGTGTAACTGCCGTTGACGGCGGTCCATGTGCCCAGGCTGACATTGGCCGACGCTCCTGCCGCCAGCGATCCGTTGAAAGAGCCGTTCAACGTCTGAATGGTGGCTCCCGCCGCATTCTTCAGCACGAGCGAGATGCCGTGAGCGCCGCCCGCCGAAGCGATGTTTCCTTGGTTTTTGATATTCACCGTGAACGTGACGGTATTGCCCGCGCTCGGATTGGAAGGCGTCCATGAAGCGGTCGCGATCAAGTCGGAGCTTTGCACCTGGCCGACGGCCAGAGGCGACGACGAGGTGAAGCTGTTGTTCGAATTGTCCGACTCGACGACCGTATCGTTCTCGTCTACCTTGGCCGTGACGGAGTAAGAGCCGGCGTCCTTCGGCCCGATGTTGGCGGAGACGGTCGTCGATGCGCCCGCCGCAAGCGCTCCTACGGCAGCCGTTCCGACAAGGGTGCTGTCGAGATAGAAGTTTACGCTCGTAGCCGGAGAGGCGACCGAACCGGCATTCTGAACGGCGGCGCTAAGCGTAATGGCGTTGGTCTCGACGGGGGATGCCGGAGACCACGTCAGTCCGGTAACCGTCAAGTCCGGATTCGGCGCCGGGGTGCCGATAATCTGGAACTCGGCGACTTGCCCGCCGGGAGCGCCGGAGTTGGCCGTGAACCGAAGCTGAACGCGGCTTGCCGTGGCGTTTACCGGAATCGTAACCGTGTTCTGCGAAGCCGGGTTGAACGTATACGAGGCCGCGGACACCAGATTCGCGAAGGTCGTGGAATTCTGGTCGTGTCCGAGCACTTGGATCGTCTGCGTCCGGGTCGCCCATGCGCCGGACGGATTCAGCTTGATCACGACGGACGAGAGGTTGGCGTTTGCGCCAAGATCCACGGTAAGCGTGCCGGGTTGGCCGCCTGCCTCCCAGTAGGTGTTGATGTCGTTGTCATTGGCTTGCTCCGCCGTAAAAATATAGGTCGAAGAAGAGGCTGTGATCGGCTTGCCGAGGGCCAGGTTCGTCTCGTTGCCGCCGCCGGAGCCGTTCCTCGTTACGGAATTGCTCGGCGGGGAGACGTTGCCTGCGGCGTCCTTGGCGACGACGTAGTAGGTCACCGTAGCGCTTGCGGGCTGGTTGTCCGTAAAGCTGAGCGTCGCGCCATTCACGCTGCCGCGCAGCTGCCCGTTGGCGAAGATGTCGTAACCGGTTACCGCGACGTTATCCGTCGAAGCGTTCCAGGTCAGCTGGATCGTGCCGGAGGACGGCTGCGTGTAAGCGAGATTGCCCGGCGCCGTAGGAGGCTGGGTGTCCGCGGAGCTGCCGGCGACGAAGTTGATCCAGTTGATGTTGAAATCATAGCCGCTGGCGTGGATGCGAAGCGTCTGCGGTCCGGCGGCAAGCGTTACGCTGGCGGTGACCGTCTGCCAATTTTGCCAGCCTCCGGTGTTCGGCACCGCCGTCGTCGCAAGCGTCGTTCCGCCGGATTGCAGCTGGAGCTGCCCCGTGGAGGCGTTGCTGGCCACCCGGTATTCGACGGTGTATGCGCCAGCGGTTTGCACGTTCACGCTGTAATCCAGCCAATCTCCGACATGGATCCATCCGACGTTAAGCCCGCCGCCGGTATCTGTCGTCGTCTCGGTCTGGATTCCGTTCATGGCGCTGTAATTTTCCGCTTCGATCTTGCCCGGAATGACCGAAGGTCCGGACGGGGAAGCGCCGTACACTTCGAGCTCGGACAATTGACCGGCTGGCCACCCCGTGTTGGCGGCGAAGAGAACGCGCACATAGCGAGCGCTGGCGGCGGCGAAGTCGATCGCGACCGAATTGCCCGCGCTTGGGTTAAACGTGTAGCTGGCCGACGGTTTCAGATCCGAGAAGCCGGTTCCGTTAAGGCTTCCCTGAACGGACAGCGTCTGCGTGCGGCTCTCCCATCCGGCCGGCAGCTTCAGCACGACTTGGTCGATCGAGACCGCGCTGCCGAGATCGACTTGAACCCATTGCGGGAAAGCGTTGTTGACGCTCTCCCAGTACGTGGCGGCGTTGCCGTCCGTCACATTGGACGCGACGTAGACATCGGCATGTCCGGATTCCGACGCGGGTTTGCCCGCGGCCAAATTCGGGCCTCCGGCCGCATGAACGGAAGCGGGAGCTCCGACGGAGGACAGGAATGTCCCCAAGATGAGCGTCACGATGCAGATCCAAGCGACGGCTCGTCCTTGGCTTTTCCTCATTTTTATTCTCCTTTCATAATGGAGGTTCTCGATTCGTTGCTCTAAGCTGCGTCTCCCATTCGCTCCTTCCAATCTGAATTTTCTTTTTCTTCTAATGTAAGCGATATCATCTCATGAGGCGTTCCTCCTTCCCGGAAAAACTTTTTTGGGGACTGCACCCTGATCATATGACAGTCGGAGCTTTCGGTTAAGGAGTGATTCTATCGAGATGATGTGCGCGATTATGCAATAGGCGGAGAATAGGGGGGGAAACAGGCCGCCGCCTTCGGTATCGAACCAGGAGACGGCGTCTTCGGAGTTTTCTGAACGGCTTCGTTTCGAAGCCCGAACGATTCCCATGAAACGAGCAGCCCCCCGCGATCCCGCGGGGGGCATGATCTGTGTCAGGAGCGAAGCTCGCGAACCATTTTGTAGCTGCCCGGCTCGGCGCGGAAGCCGAGGAGATCGCGGTTGATCCGCAGCATCGGGGCGTTCATCGAGTCGTTGTGCGTTCGCAGATAAGGCGCGCCGGCCGCTTGCGCGGAACGGATGCCGAGCAGCTTCAGAGCAAGCGCGATGCGGCGTCCGCGATATTCGGGCAGCACTCCGGTATATTCCTGGTACAGCGCCCCGGTTTGCTCGTTGCGCATCAGCGCGACGACGCCGACGTAGCGTTCGCCGTCCTTGGCGATATGGAACCACTCGGGCCGCAAGCCGGGGGCGTCGAGCGACCATTTCTTCCATTCCTCGAACCAGGGAAAATCGCCCGTATAGCCGGGGATATCCGGATGCGTAATCCGATACAGCTCGTGCAGCTTCCGTTCGTTGGCTTCCCCCGGCTCGTCGGCCAGCGTGACGAACCGGATGCCGGACCGTTCCGCTTCGCCGATAGAGGCGGCCAGCTTCGGGTCTTCCTCGTATCGTCCCAGCTCCAGCACGGATTCGAAGGTATGACGCTCCTTCGCGTACCCGCGGCGCACCGCGAAGGCGAGCGACTCTTCGTCCGTCTCGCGGATGAAATCCATCAGCCGGGAGGCCCGGACCTCCGAGGCCCATTCCAGAAGCGCCGCGTACATGGCCCGGCCGATTCCCTTGCCGCGCAAGTCGGTGCGCACGACGACGAGCTGGTGCAGGGCTCCGGCCTCGGTCCACGGCGCTCTCCAAGCGATCGCGAAGGCGACGACTTGTCCGGCCTCGTCCTCGGCAACCCATTTCGGACGGTCCCATCCCCCGAGCTTGCCGTCTTCGTCGTAGTGAAGCTGTCCGGGTGGGATTCTCTCCTCTTCCTCCTGCAATCTTTCGGGCGTGGTCGGCTCCGTCCAGACGAGATTAAGAAGCGGCGCCACGTCCTTATAGTCGTCCGGGTGGCGCAGCCTGCGAATGGAATAATTCATCTTTCCGATACCTCCGTTCTCTGTCTCCCGTCATTATCGCACGCCGCCGATCCCTTTTCATGGTAAAATTTAAATATAATCAAAGAGGCCGCCGCGAAGATAGAAAGGAGAATGTCCGTTGGTTTCTCATGCTTTGCTGGAGCGTATGCTGTTCCCGTCCGTTCGTCTGGACGCGGGGAAGCTGGAACGCCGGCTTGCCGGCAAGACCGTTCTGATTACGGGCGCCAGCTCCGGCATCGGAGAGCGGTTGGCCTATCTTCTTGCGGGCTTCGACGTCCGGCTGATCTTGACGGCGAGGCGGGGAGACAGGCTTGCTGCGGCGAAAGCCGGTATCGAGTCGAGTGCTGGCTCAAGAGCCAAGGTCGACCTGTTTCCCGCCGATCTTCGCGAGCCGGGGCAGTTGGAGGCCTTACTGGCCTACCTTCGTGAGCTCCCGGGCGGATTGGACGTCGTCGTCAGCAACGCGGGACATTCCATCCGGCGTCCGTTCCGCGAATCGCTGGACCGGTACCACGATTTTACCCGCACGATGGCGATCAATTATTTCGCGCCGGTCCGCTTGCTGCTGGGCGTCGCTCCCTTGCTCGGAAAGAATGGAGGGCATATCGCCAACGTCTCGACGGTCAGCGCGCTGCTGCTTCCCGTCCAGGGGTGGGCGGCCTACCAGGCTTCGAAATCGGCCTTCGACGTATGGCTGCGATCGGCGTCTCCCGAGCTGAACGCGATGGGCGTCTCCGTCGCTTCCGTCTATTTGCCGTTGGTAAGGACGCCTATGGTCGCCCCTACGGCCGCCTATAAGAACATGCCCGCGATGTCCGCGGCTAACGCGGCGAAGCTTGTCGCGCGCACCTTCTATTCCCGCCGAAGAACCTATAAGCCGTGGTGGCTCGTATTCGGCCAACTGGCTTCCGTGCTCTTCCGGGGAAGCTGGGAGCGTTCGTCCGCGCGGAAGGTCCGGAGAAAGGAGCGCAGGGATGAAGGCGTATAGGCTGCTCACCGTGCTTTACCGGATCGGTCTGCTCTCGCCCCTGTCGTTGTTCCGCCTGTTCCGGGCGATCTATCGTCATGGCGTCAATCTGATGGCGTTGCTCGGTTTCGCGGCGCTGACTTATGGAGGCAAGACGGCGATCGTGGACGCGGACGAAGAGGAAGCGCTGACCTATCGGGAGCTGTACGGGGAAGCTTTCCGGCTGGCCGAGATCCTTCGGGACCGGTACGGCTTGGGCGAAGGCCGCAAAGTCGGACTTCTGTGCCGCAATCACTCCGGATTGGTGACAACGATCTATGCGGTCTCTTCGACGGGAGCCGATCTGTATTTGCTGAACGCGGAGATGGGGGAGAGCCGCTGGAAGGCGCTCGCGAAGAGCTATGCGTTCGATCTGGTCGTCTACGACGAGGAATATGGCTCTCTTCTGGAGAGCGGGTTCCACTTGGGGGCGACGCTTCTATGCGACCATCCGTCGCTTCCGTCGGTTGCCGGTTTATTGTTCGCGGCCTCCGCCTCCGGCGACCGGCCTCTGCGGCAACCGGCTCGAAGCTCCGCCGGCAAGCTGGTGCTTCTGACCGGCGGAACGACGGGAATGCCGAAGGAGGCTGCGCACAAGCCGTCGCTGACGGATTACTTGAATCCGTTTTCCGAGTTTCTGGGCCGGCTGCGGCTCGCGGAGCGCGAGACCGCCTATATCGCCACGCCGATCTACCACGGCTACGGAATCGGAGTTCTGCTGCTGTTCTGTGCATTGGGCAAAAAGGCGGTCGTTCGCCGGGGGTTCGACGCGGAGCGGGCCTGCCGGCTCATCCGCGAGCATCGCGTCGAAGTCGTGACGGTCGTTCCCTTGATGCTGCGCAAACTTCTCGACGCCGACCAGGGAGACGATCTGCGGTCCCTCGCTTGCGTCGCATCGGGAGGGGCGGAGCTGAATCCCCGGCTGGTCGTCGAAACGAGGGAGCGCCTGGGCGAGGTGCTGTTCAATCTCTACGGCACGTCGGAGGCCGGCCTGAATCTGATCGCTTCGCCGGAGGATCTAGCCGAGTCCCCGCATACAGTCGGCAGGCTCGTCCGCGGCTCCCGATTGAAGATCGTGGACGAGCGGGGGGGAGAGGTGCCGACCGGCAAGGTCGGACGGTTCTGCATTCGGAACGATTGGTCTGCGAAGAACGGTACTCTCCGATGGATCGAGACGGGAGACCTTGGTTTCCGGGACGAACGGGGGCTGTATTATCTCCGGGGGAGAACGGACAGCATGATCGTCTCGGCGGGCGAGAACGTCTATCCGCTGGAGGTGGAGCAGGTTCTGCTCACGCATCCCGGCGTAGCGGACGCGGTCGTCGTCGGCGTCCCCGACGAACGGTTCGGTCAGCGGCTGAAGGCATACGTCGAAATCGCCGCGCTCCCCGAGGCAGCGGCACGCGGGCCGAAGAAGGCCGATCTGACCGAGGACGAGCTTCGCGGTTGGCTGCGCGGACGATTGGCGAGATTCCAGATGCCAGGCGAGATCGTATTCGTCGATCGGCTCCCGTATACTTCCCTGGGAAAGCCGGACCGAAGACGCCTCTCGGAATAGGGTGATATACAAGTTTTATCGAGCTAATAGAAAGATACAATGGCAAGGCCGCGGCCTTGCTTTTTTGCAGTTTCCTGGCGGTTTATGGCCATATTTAAGGGTTCTTACCCTGGAACAGGATGTCAACACTGAATTTTCCGGCTTTCAACTCGCATGCAACTATCATATAATAGAGAGCAAATCAACTAGTCTATCACGGAAAGTGATGAGATTAAAGAATGGATCCGGAAAAGGTGCGTAAACCCAACGCGCCTTGACTTGCTGTGTGCGTAAGCGAGCGGGAGCGTTACAACTTTTTCAAATATAGCATGCGAGGAAGGAAAATCATGAGCGACAGACAATCCCAAACAGAAGTTATTTTAATCGGGGCCGGCATTATGAGCGCGACGTTGGGAACCCTTTTGAAAGAACTGGCTCCAGATTGGAAAATTACGGTATTCGAGAAGCTCGCCAGCGCGGGAGAGGAAAGCTCGAACGAATGGAACAATGCGGGGACCGGCCATGCCGCATTGTGCGAGCTGAACTATACCGTCGAGAAACCGGACGGAACGGTCGATATCAGCAAAGCCGTCAGCATTAACGAACAGTTCCAGGTATCGAGGCAGTTCTGGTCTTATCTCGTCAACGGCAGCCTGATTCGCAATCCTCAGGAATTCATAATGCCGCTGCCGCATATGAGCATGGTGCAAGGAGAGAAGAACGTCTCGTTCCTGAAGAAGCGCTTCGAGGCGCTGTCCGGCAATCCTCTGTTCCAAGGCATGGAATATTCCGACGATCCGGGCAAGCTGAAGGGATGGATTCCGCTCATTATGCAGGGCCGGAACTTGAACGAGCCGATCGCGGCCACCAAGATCGATTCGGGAACCGACGTCAACTTCGGCGCTCTGACGCGCATTCTGTTCGACCATTTGAGCAAACAAGGCGTCGGCATAAACTACAAGCATAGCGTGGATAATATGAGACGGACCGCCGACGGCTCTTGGGAGTTGAAGGTTCGCAACCTGAACAGCGGCTCCGTAGAGCGTCATACCGCGCAGTTCGTCTTTATCGGCGGCGGGGGCGGAAGCCTTCATCTGCTGCAGAAGTCGGGCATTCCGGAAGGCAAAGGAATCGGCGGCTTCCCGGTCAGCGGACTGTTCATGGTCTGTACGAATCCGGAAATCGTTCAGCAGCATCACGCCAAAGTTTACGGCAAAGCCAAAGTCGGCGCGCCTCCGATGTCCGTTCCCCATCTGGACACGAGGTTTATCGACAACAAGAAGTCGCTGCTCTTCGGGCCTTTCGCCGGCTTCTCGCCGAAGTTCCTGAAGACCGGCTCCATGTTCGACCTGATCGGTTCCGTGAAACCGGGCAACGTGATGACGATGCTGGCGGCGGGCGCCAAAAACGTTCCTCTGACCAAGTATCTGATCGAGCAGGTCATGCTGTCCAAAGAGAAACGGATGGAGGAGCTGCGCGAGTTTATCCCGAACGCCAGAAGCGAGGACTGGGATCTGGTCGTGGCGGGACAGCGCGTGCAGGTCATCAAGGATACCGCCGCAGGCGGCAAGGGAACGCTGCAATTCGGAACCGAAGTCGTCAGCGCGGCCGACGGCTCGATCGCCGCTTTGCTGGGGGCCTCCCCGGGCGCTTCCACGGCCGTCTCCGTCATGCTGGAAGTTCTGAAGAAGTGCTTCCCTCAGCAGATGCCGGCTTGGGAGCCTAAGCTCAAGGAAATGATTCCTTCCTACGGCGTGTCCCTGGTCAAAAATCCGAAGCTCAACGAAGAGATTCACGCGGCTACGGCGCAGGCTCTCGGACTTAGCAGGGAGCTTCAACCGGTATAATATTATCATTTTCGAATCAAGGGGCTGTCTCATAAGTAAGGGCGTACAAGATTATTGATGAAAAAAGAAGGGCATCTATCTCCTGGAGACTGCCTCATACGGTCCTGAAATGACCCTGTGACGGGTTAACCAATCAAATTTCAGGATCGGGGTTCGGGGTTCCCGCAAAGTAATCGGAATAAGCTTCGAAGCTTAACGTCACTTTGTGGGGTATCTTGCAGCGGAAGGAGATAGATGCCCATGAACATTCATCCATCGATAATTGTCTGTACGACTCTGTTTACTTATGGGACAGCCTCTTTCACTTGTGTTCGGAAAACGGACCCGCGACTCGAAAAAATCAGGTATCCGAGGAGAAGGCCATTCTGTGGGTGACGAACATCGACGGCTTCGGCAGCCTTCCGGACGGCAGATGGTACGAAAGCGCCAAAGCGGGTTCCGCGTCCGCCGCGATGATGCTCGACATGGCCCGGCATTACAAAGAAACCACGCCCGAATATACGATGATCTTCGCTTTTGTGGGCAGCAAGTGGAAGGGACAGGAGGGCATCAAGGCGCTGACGGACAAGCTCAGCTTCGACCGCATCGCCGCTACGGTCGAGCTGTATGCGATGGGCGGAAACGGCAGGCTGGGCGACATGTTCGTGAATTACCTGGACAAGTCCTTCGAAGCGGCCGCCCAAGCCGTGTCGCCCGCGCCGATCTTCAACTCCGATCCGGGCAACGCCTTGTCGTCCGTACTCCGGACGAAGACGAATAAGCTGCTCCTCGTCCGGGACCGGGACACGTGGGTGGACGATTCACTGACGGACAAGGCGGGGAACGTCTCCCGAAGCAGCTACGAGAGCGGGGTGCGATCGCTGCTCGAGCTGTCCGATAAATTGTCGCGGCGGATCGCGGAAGAGAATTCTGTCAGCTTGGACTATTCCCGTCTGCCGGTTACGAAAGCCGAGTTTCAAAATCCGAAGACGACGCTGCACCGTATCGTCACCCGACATTTTAACGTGTATGCGGATGAGAGCTACATCGGCGAGATAACCCCCGATGTGCTGAAAGAAATGGACTCGATCTATGCAAGGGTAGCCAAGTACAACTATTATCCTCTTCCCGAAGCCAAGGTGAACGCCCTGTTTATGAAGGACGGCAACGCAGCCGCGAAGATCGCGGGGCGCAAAGACTTGGAGGAGCATTCGGAGGCCGCCGGGGGAGGCTTCGCGAATCTCTCTGGCGGCCAAATGTATATTTACATGCGCAGAGGTCCCTTCTCCGGAACGATCGCCCATGAATTGAATCATGCGCTGGCGACGGCCAACGCTTATGCCGGCGACAACTTCGAGCTGCAGGAATGGCAGGGGCAGAGTCATTTTACGCAGTACCTGCAACCGAAGGGCCCATATTCGAACGATATCCGCCAGATTATCCGGTATCGTTTCCTTGCCAATCATGAAGTGCCCAAGTTCAAGGAGCTCGTCGCCGGCTACAAGACCGCACTGAACTGGTCGTGGTATACGAAAGGCGCCCGGAATCCGGACGGCCATCTGTATACGTATTATCTGATGGGTTCCATGTACGCCTTCCCGGAGGATCAGTACGGAGAGAAGGCGGCCCGGCGCGCGATGTACCGCAACTATATCGACGTGTCCGACGCGCAGAACAATCTCATTCGCGATACCGGGCTTTCCTTGAACGCCTTTCTGGAAAAATGGAGCGCTTGGGTACTGCGGGCGGAATCCGCTTCTCCGGCATCGGGCAACGCTGGACCTCGAACGGACAACAATGGCTTCGATTACATGGTGCTTTATACGAATCCCGGCAAGGGCGCGACGGGACCGCATTCCGAGCAGGGCCCCGAGGACGGCGACACGATCACGAACGGAACTGTTCGTTACAGCCTTAATCTGACCAGCCCGGATTTGAAAATCGTTTCGTTGAATCTGTACAAGACGAAGGACGGATCCAAGGTTGAGATAGCCTACGAGAGCAAGGTCAAACGTTTCGTCAGTTTGTTCGACCCCCCGAACGGGGACAGGATTATTCTGATGAAGACGGACGCCATCGTTCCCGGAAAAGGCAAGGCCGTGCTGAATCTGAGCCAGGCGGAAGTTTTCGCGATTCGGGATGTGCCGATGATTACCCTTCGATTCGGAGAAGGGGAGGATTTTGCGACGATTACGGACGAGGAGCTTCTGAAGGTATTAAAATAAAGAAAATGCCTGCTCAATGAGACAGCAACATTACGATGGCTGCCCTATGGTATACCTAAACATGAAGTTCACTATAAGGGAGAGAACGACATGGATAGGCTAAAGGGCAGAACGGCTTTGGTCACCGGAGCAAGCCGGGGAATCGGCCGCAGCATCGCCTTGCGCCTGGCTTCTGAAGGCGCCCTGGTTATCGTGCACTACGGAAAAAGACGGGACGAAGCGGAGGAGGTCGTTCGGCGAATCGAGCAAAGCGGAGGAAGCGCATGCGCGGTTGGAGCGGATCTGAGCGCCCTTGAAGGCGTCCGCCGGTTGTTCGAGCAGACGGACGAAACCGTCCGGGAGCGCACGGGCAGCCGCGAATTCGATATTCTCGTCAACAATGCCGGTATCGGCCAAATTTTGACGCTGGAAGAGACGACGGAGGAATCCTACGAAGAAGTGATGAGGATTAACGTCAAAGCGCCGCTATTCGTCACCCAGCATGCGCTCCCCCGTCTTAGAGACGGAGCAAGCATCATTAACCTGTCTTCCTTCGTGACGCGCGCGGCCTCTCCGAGCGTGTTCGCTTACAGCATGTCCAAAGGGGCCATCGACACGTTCACGCGGCTTCTGGCGAAACAACTGGCCGGCCGCAGCATTAAGGTGAACGCCATCCAGCCCGGCATCATCAACACCGAGATGAACGCCGGCACGCTGCAGGATCCTCAGGGACAGCAATACGCCGCGGGGTTGTCGGCCTTCAAGCGATGGGGAGAGCCCGAGGACGTCGCGGACATCGCCGCCTTCCTCGCTTCCCCGGACAGTCGCTGGGTGACGGGGCAGCTGATCGACGCCAGCGGCGGCTCGCATCTGTAAGCGGAGGAACGAATCCCGGGCCCGAACGAAAGATCGCCGACAAGCGCCGTCCTCAAGCCCCCGTCAGGGCTTGGGAACGGCGCTTTTTACCGTCTGCACTGATGCGAAGAATGGACGGATACCAGCGGGTGGCTCAGCTTGGCGGCGATGACCCGGGCCATCATCGGCAAAATAGGCTGCCTTCGCGTCTCGTCTCGAGGATACAACGGAAACGAGACAGCCGCAATGGCGGCATTGACAAAGTGTCTTGAAGTAACTAAAATAGTTACAACACGGGTTGTAACTATCGTGGTTATAACGATGAAAAACGGAGGAATAGAATATGAAACTGCTGGTTACCGGAGCGACGGGAAAGCTGGGGACTAAAATTGTCGAGACATTATTGAAAACCGTGCCTGCAAGCCAGGTGGCGGTCAGCGTGCGCAATCCCGTGAAGGCGGAGAGCCTTCGCGCCCGCGGGGTGGACGTTCGCCAGGGCGACTTCGACCGTCCGGAATCTTTGGATGCGGCATTCACGGGCATCGATCGGCTCCTGATCATCTCCGCGGACGGGGACACGGAGACGAGAATCCGTCAGCATACGAACGCGGCGGAGGCGGCCGCCCGCGCGAAGGTCGGCTTCATCGCCTATACGAGTCTTGCGAACGCGGCCGACAGCAAGCTATTCCTTGCTCCTCCGCACCAAGCTGCGGAGCAGGCCATTCTGAAGACGGGCATCCCGTATTCGTTCCTGCGCAATAACTGGTATCTGGAGAACGAAGCGTCCGGCATTCAAGGCGCGAAGGCCGGAGCGCCTTGGGTGACGTCGGCCGGAACGGGCCGAGTAGGCTGGGCGCTGCAGCAGGAATACGCGGAAGCGGCAGCAGCCGTCTTGGCCGGCAGCGGTCACGAGAATACCGTATACGAGCTGTCGGGTCCGCTGCTGACCCAAGAGCAATTCGTTGCCGAGCTGAGCGCCGTTCTCGGCAAGAGCATCCCCGTTCAACAGGTCGATGACGACGCGTATGCCGACATCATGAAGGGCGCGGGCGTGCCGGAGTTCCTTCTTCCTTTCCTCGTCGGCATTCAGCAGGGCATTCGCGACGGCGAGCTGGCGATCGAGAGCGGCGACTTCGAGAAGCTGCTCGGCCGTCCGCTTACGCCGCTTCGCGACGCTCTGAACGGGCTCGTTCAAGGACTTTCCTGATTCGTCCGATTATCTTTGCGACTACAAGAAAGCCACTCCCGGACGGGAGTGGCTTATTTCCTGTGGCATCCGCTTGCCGATACCGCTTTTCCATTGAAGGCGTCGGTATTCTCGTACTGCCGAACGCTTTTCCAATATGTTGATTATATGTTGTTACCTTCGTGATATACTCAAGAGGCAGACACTCTGGCCTCCATGGGGGAATCACATTGACCAGCACTACGAGAATTGGAAGCGAATTATTTAAATTGTTGGCCGCGATAACCGCGTTGGCTTTACTGGCGACCCTCGTCAGATTGCCTGTTGCATCGGCCAGCTCACCCGAGCCGGATACGGTTTGGTACACGCATGCGCCTGTCCCCCCCGTCTATCAGATCGGTACGGCGGACGAGCTGGCCGGACTTGCCCAACTCGTGAATGCCGAGAACGATTTCAGCGGGACAACAATCGAACTGTCAAACGATCTTGATTTGAGCAATTATAATTGGACTCCCATCGGAGCTTTGAATGCGCCGTTTAAAGGAACGTTTGACGGCAAGGGCCATATTATCAGCGGATTGACGATTAACGAAAGTCAGGACTTGCCCCAGGCGGCGGCTTCGAAGCTGGTTGGGCTGTTCGGTCTCCTTGGGCCCGGCAGCGCAGTTCAAAACGTGGCGTTGTCCGGAGTCAATATCAATGTCGTCTATACGAATGCATCAACAGCCGGTACCGCCTTCGTCGGGGCGCTCGCAGGCATGAACGAGGGTACGGTTACGAGTATTCAAGTGTCGGGCACCGTCTCGGCGACGAGCGGAGATCTTGCGGTCGGCGGCCTCGTCGGCACCAACGGCTCCAACCGCGGTTCCGGCAGCAACCAAGGCGGCATCGTAAGCCAAAGCTCGGGCGCAGTTTCGATTCAAGGCTCCAACAGCTACCAAGTCCTTCATGTGGGCGGTCTTGTGGGCGATTCGACGAGCAGCGGCAGCGCAATAACCGACAGCCTCAGCCAAGGAACGGTGAGCGCTAACGGAGCTGCCATCGTTGGATTGGATAATAATAGCTCTCCGACTGTCGGGGGGCTTGTCGGCTATACGAGCAACGCGACGATCAGCGGAAGCTGGAGCTCGGCGGAAGTTACGGCGCTTGAAGGCAGGAGCGGATCGTACGCAGGCGGTCTGGCCGGCCATATCGTCACAAGCGTCGTGGAGAATAGCTATGCGACCGGCAATGTCTATCTTCGGCTAAGAGACAACGCGCCCTCCGGCTCTGCCACTGCCGGAGCAGGCGGTCTTGTCGGATATATGTTGTTTGCGCCGGCCCGAATCTCAGACAGCTACAGTACGGGTAATGTTTCGATCGAAGCGCATTCTGCTGCTCTGATCGCGGCGGGAGGATTGCTCGGACACTCGAGCGGATTTACGGCATCCGTGCTGGTTGAAAGAAGCTACGCGACAGGCAATGCGTCGGCCGTGAAAACGGACAACGGACAAGTGTATGCCGGCGGCCTTGCGGGCATGTTATGGGCGGCCTCCGTCGATCAAAGCTTCAGCACGGGCGATGCATACAGTCGCAGCTCTGCCGCTCAGGGCAATTCGGGAGCGGGCGGCTTGGCGGGCAGGTTGTTGGGGCGCAGCGCCACCGCGACTTCCGATGTTAAAGACAGCTATAGCAGAGGCCGTGCCAAGGTGGACTCGGTATACTGGGAACGTGTCGGAGGGTTGATCGGATCTATCGGAACCGACTCCAATGTAGTTCGCAGCTATTCAACAGGAATCCCGACTGCCGTTCAAGGAAGCGCAGCCCAGATTGGCGGCGCAATAGGAGCTAACGGGGGAAGTCCGGCCGTAAATACTTTCTATGATACGTCTACTTCCAATCAGACAGACGATCTTAAGGGCCTGCCGCTGAACACGGGCGAGATGACGGAGCCGAACGTTCTGGATGCGGCCCAGTCCGGAAGCATGTCCGGGCTGTCCGGAGGCGTATGGCTGAAGCGTCCTCACGCGACGGACATCGACGGCCGTATCGCCGAAGTCTATTATCCCGAACTGGCGGCGTTCGCGGATCCATCCGCTTCGGCGAGCGCGCAGGCTGTCTCCAAGGCGAGCGTAACGACTGCCGTGTACGCCAGTCTTACGCATGAGGGCGTCACCACGTACTTCGGCTCCATTCAGGGGGCTGTCGACGCGGCGGCGGATGGAGACACGGTCAGCATCGCGCCGGGCGTGTTTAAGGAACAACTGAACATCGCTAAAAATATTACTCTTGAAGGCGCAGGCATCGATCAGACGGTGTTGGCGTCGCCGGATTCGGACAAACTGCTGCCCAGCGCCTGGAGGAATCTGAAGGATCAGCACATCTATGCGGTGGTCGGCGTAAAGACGGGAAGTCCCGGGCAGGTCGTCATCCGCAACTTGACGATTGACGGGCTCAAGCAAGGGTATCTCCCGCAGCATGGCGGAAATTCCGATCTGTATACGTTTAGCGGCATTGCCGTCCGCGACACCTCGGCGACGATCGATCGCGTCAAAATTATCGATGTCCGGGATACGTATTCCGATTATTCGGGAGTCGTTGCCCCGCTGCCAAGCGACTATGCGCCGCAGGATCAACCGTCGGGCGCCAACCATAACGAAAGCATCCTGCTGGAGGGAGCTGCCGGAACGGGCGCGCATCAAGTAACCGTTCAGGATTCGGTCATCCTGCGATTTCATAAGTCTGGCATACTGGCCTGGGGACCGGCGCTGGAAGTCGACATTCGCAGCAATACGATCCAGGGACATGGCAGAACGCTCTATAGCACGGGCAACGGCATCCAAATCGCCTCCTCCGACAGAAGCGCTATCGGCGGTGGCAACGGAGATCGCAGGGGGACTTCCGGAATCGTGCGGAACAACCAGATTACCGACCTTGGCCTGGTCATTCCCGAACCGGGACAGACCGGATCCTATCTGAATCTGGGATTGTACGGCCCATCGGGTATCCTTCTATGGGAGGCTGCTGACGGATTTATTCTGGAAGGCAACACAATAACCGGGCCTTCCGTTCCCTCATGGCATAATTCCACGACATCCAACGATGGAGGTTATTCCAACGATGGAATCGGGCTGAATTACAGTAAAAATGTCGCAATACGCAACAACGTGATTGCGGGCTTCGGCACTGCGATTTTGGAAGGCTCCAGCGTAGCGGGCTCATCCCTCAATGTTTCCGATAATACCTTGAGCGGCAACGGAATCGACATCTGGCCGTCTTCGGGCGCGGATACGATTAAGCTGGGTGCCGGGGCCGAGACGATCGCATATCGGGAGAACGGCAATGGAACCGACATGATCGAGGGCTTCGGTCCCGGAGACCGGCTTCGCGTCATCGGCTTCCGAACCGGCTCCGTGAACGGGCAGATCGGTACGTCCGGCAACGCCGTGTATGTCAGCGATACCGGCGGTGCGCCGGTCATTAACGGTTATACGGATGGAGGACCCGTCGTCGACTTCACCGGAGGAACGATTACGAGCGGGGACGGAACCTTGGTCGCCGCCCGGTCGGTACAGGTTGCCGTTTCCGGCAACGTGACGACGCTCTATATCGATACGGAGAACGACGCCGACGCTCCGGAGCTGGAGATTAAGTTGGCCGGAGTGTACCAGCCGCTTAATTTCAAACTGAATGGCGGGGATATCGAATATTTCGATCCGGGTGCTGCTCCTGCCCTGATCGTAGCGTCTCTCGACCCGAGCGGGGCGTCGAATGACGGCAAGACGCAGTTAACCGTAACGCCGGCGGTGACGGATGCCGGACATAAGTTGGTCTACTTTAACTTCGGCAGCGGGACTGTGTCGATTCCGTTTATTGGACAGGTGCTGACCGGTTATCTGGATCTTCCGCCGAACGGTCTTGTCGCCGCCGCTAACGGAGACAAGATCGGAGTGGCCGAAGTGGACGCGGACGGCAAAGTCGTTAAATTCGGCCAAGCCGTTGCGCTGGTAACGGCCGAGCCTTCGACGGGCACGCCATCCGCTCCTTCCTCCGGCTCCCCCGGCGGCGGAACTCCTGCAGCCGAAGAGGAGAGCTTCGTCGTTCTCGTGAACGGCAAGCAGGAGAGCGCAGGCAAGGCAGTTACAACGGAATCCGGCGGCGTGAAGACGACTACGATCTTTGTCGATACCGTCAAGCTGCTGGAGAAGCTTCGGACAGCGGGAGACCGTGCCGTCGTTACGATCCCGGTCGGCGTATCCGCGAACGTGATCGTCGCCGAACTGGACAGTCAAGTTATCGTAGATATGGCCCGGGCCTCCGCTACGCTAGTTGTCCGTACTCCGCAAGCTTCGTACACGCTGCCGGCCGATCAACTCGGCATCGAAGCGCTGTCCGCACGACTGGGGGCAGGCGTCAGATCGGACAATGTCAAAGTGCGCATCACGATCGCGGAGGCTTCGGCATCGACGGCTTCAACGGTGGCGGCAGCGGCAGCTGCGGGCGGGTTCACGGTCGTTACGACTCCTCTCGATTTCACGGTCAGCGCGACATATGGCGGTCGGACAGTAGAACTGTCGAAGTTCGGCAAGTTCGTGGAGCGAACCGTAGCTCTGCCGAACGGATTGGATTCCGATAAAATGACGACCGGAATCGTGATTGAAGCGGACGGCTCTTTCCGGCACGTGCCGACGAAGATCGTAGTTATCGATGGAACGTATCATGCGGCGATCAACAGCTTGACCAACAGCGTCTACTCCGTCGTCTGGCATCCGGTGAAGTTCGCTGACGCAGAGCGGCATTGGGCCAAGGATGCGATTAACGATATGGGCGCGCGCATGGTGATCAATGGGGTGACCGGTACAAAGTTTGATCCGAGTGCTGCTATCACCCGAGCCGAATTCGCGGCGATGATCGTTCGCGGATTGGGATTGAAGCCGGGAGAGGGCGAGCAAACCTTCCCGGACGTAGCGGACGGCTCGTGGTACGCAGGCATCGTTCGAACTGCGACGTCTTATGGCCTGATTCAGGGCTTTAATGGAACGTTCCGCCCGAACGACAAGATCACGCGAGAGGAAGCGATGAAGATCGCGGCTAAAGCGATGGAACTGACGGGGCTTGCGGGCAAGGTAGGGTCTTCGGACGCGGTTGCGGCGCTTTCCAAATTTGCCGATGGAGCGGATATTGCCGTATGGGCAAGAGAGGCCATCGCGCTGACTGCCCAGGCGGAGCTGATCACCGGGCGGAGCGGCGGCAGGCTGGAGCCGAAGGCCAACATCTCGCGCGCGGAAGTCGCGGTGCTGATTCAGCGCTTGCTGCAGCGTTCGGAGCTGATCTAGCGGCGCTGCAAGCCGCAGGGAGGATTGCTTACGCCCTCGGACGAGTCAGAGAAGCCGGCCCTGAGTTCATTTGTGAACTTGGAGCCGGCCTCTGCTTTTCTCGCAGGTCGGGTTTTGACGGTGAGTGACCATCATTCGAAAAAGGAGAGAATGTAAGATGAACATAAGAGTCGATAAAAGAGGAAACTCGGAAGTGGCGGTCGTAGAGAGCGGAGAGGTGCTGATCTCGGAGATGCAGGAGGCGCTGGACCTGATGGCCACGGTACAGTATGAAACCGGCTGCTTCAAAATGCTGCTCCGCAAGGAGATCCTTTCCGAGGCGTTCTTCGACTTGAGCACCCGATTGGCCGGAGAAATCTTGCAGAAGTTCACCAACTACGGAGTTAAGCTGGCGATCGTGGGGGATTTCTCCGGTTATGAGAGCAAGAGCTTGCGCGATTTTATTTACGAGAGCAACCACGGCAAGCAGTTTTTTTTCCTGTCGGACGAGGACGCCGCTCTCGAAGCTTTGCACGGAACGAAGTAACGGGCGAACGGCTCAAGGCGATACGAGCGTATAGGAGATTTCCTCGACTTTCCACGCGCCGTCGATGTACCGCATCATGATCATGCGTTCCACGTTCATGCCTCCGGCGTCGCTCGGACTCTCCAGTTGACTAATATAGCCGTAGCCCTCTCCTTTGTAGAAGTAGGTATAAGGCATGGAGACGAACTTATGCTTCGTGGAGGCTCCGTTGCGCTGAATGAGCTTGTTGATGAACGCATCCGTAAAATAAGGCCGAAAATGGCTCCGAATCTGCTTGTAAGCGGACAGGTCGGCCGACTCGTTGGCGGCTTGAACAAGCGCGTTGAGCCGGGACGCGGTAATCGCGGGGAAACGCTCTCCAAGCTGGGTGGAGATCACGACTCTCCGATCGCCGAGCGAGGCGGAAGCCGTACCCGTCGAAGCGTCCCAGGAGACGGTTCCGCCGAGCGTCTTGGCGACGAACCGGAGCGGGACGTACGTTACGCCTCCCTCCAGCCGGGAACGGGCGTCCAGCAGGATGCTTTCGCCGTTTACCGTCGCGTAGTCGGAATTGATCGGCAGCGTAATCTCGGTATCTTCCTTCGAGATCGTAGCGGTGAACGTCGCTTGACTCCACTTCACCGTCGCTCCCAACGCCGTGGAGACCGCGCGCAGGGGAATCAACGTGCGCCCTTGAACGTATTTTCCCCGGACCTGCTCGGTGGAAGCCTCCTGCGCCGCCGAGACCCGGCCGGGAATGGCGGCGACCGTCAGCAGCAGCGCCGACGCCAGCAGGGCAACCGTTATTTTCTTTGTCATGGGTTCTTTCCTCCGGAAGGTTTCGTTATGCAGTTGGACGTCCGTCCGAAGGGAAAGTTGCGCTGGCGACGCCTGTCAAATCCCGGAAGCGGGAGCCCTGCCCACGTCTAGCCCAACTGCACGATGAACGTCGTCGTCTCCCCGGGAACGCTCCTCGCCTGAATTTTACCCCTGTGCTGCTCCACGATCGATTTCGCGATCGCGAGACCGAGCCCATATCCTCCTTGCTTGCGCGAGCGGGAGGCGTCCGTGCGGTAGAAACGGTCGAACACCTTGTCCAGATGCTCGGCCGCGATGCCCGGTCCGCTGTTCGTCACCGTCAGCTGAATATGGCCGTGATGTCTCCGAAGGGTTAATCCGACCGTGCCGTCGGGACGGTTGTACTTAATCGCGTTGTCCAGCAGAATCATGACGACCTGCTTGATCTGCTCGGCGCTGCCCGTCGCAGTGAGTCCGGGCTCGACCGTGTAATCGAGCGACAGCGAACGCTCGAAGATGACGGCCTCCATCGCGAGAACGACGCTCTCGACCGCTTCGCTGACGTTGAACGGAACGTGAAGCGTCTCGGCCTTCGAATCGTCCATCTGCGTCAAGTACAGCAGGTCGTTCGTCAGCGTCTTCATGCGCTCGGTCTCCGACTTGATCCGGTGCAGCCACTTGGCCTGCTCGCCGATCGTCTCCGTCTCGTTCGCCAGCAGAACGTCCGCGTTCGTCTGAATGACGGCCAGCGGCGTCTTGAGCTCGTGGGAGGCGTCGGCGATGAATCGCTTCTGCTTGTCGAACGCCTCCCGAACGGGGGCGATCGATCGATTGGCGAAATAGCGGCTTGTCGCGTAGATAACCGCCAGCATGACGAGGGCGACGACCGCGAACGTATAGATCAGGTTCGTCAAAATTTTCTGCTGCGCGGTCACGTCCATATAGACGATCATGTAGCCGTCCGATTCGGGCTGCGCGCTGTAGGCCCACCGGGTGCCGTCCAGCGTAAATCGCCCGCCCTTCAACGTCTTGACCGCGGCTTTGTCCGCAGCCGTCTCATAGAATTCGTCCTCCATCCCGAACCGGGAATCCACGCTCAGCAGATTGCCCGAGTCATCCGTCCTCAGGGAGAAGGAGACGGAGCGCTCGGGCGGGGAGAACTCCTTCGATCCCCCATCGAACATCGGCGGTTCCCCGCCGGCCTCGCCTTGAAGCGGTTGATCCGGCCCGCCTTTCCAGTCCCCGCCGCGTCCCGGTCCCTCGTTGGCCTTGCGGTAAAACTCGGAGACGCGGTGAAGCTCCATCTCGATGTCGCGATTGACGTTCTGGAACGTAATCGTATAGATCGAAGCGAACGCGACGAGCATCATGACGGTGATGATGACCATATTCATCAGCAGAAACCGGTTGCGCAGTCTCGTGAACATCAGTCCGCCGCCTCCAATACGTAGCCGACGCCCCGAATCGTGGAGATGCGGACGGAAGCGTTCAGGAACGCCAATTTTTTTCTCAGGAATGAGACATAGACTTCCACGTTATTGTGTTCCGCCTCGGAATCGAACCCCCACAGCTTCTCGATGATCTGCTCCTTGGACGTCACTGCCTGCTTCCTCAGAATCAGAAGCTCCAGCAGCTCGCTCTCCTTCAGAATCAGCTTCAGCTCCTTGCCCTTGCATGCCAGCTTCAAGCCGGAGGTGTTCAGCTCGATATCGCCGAACCGCAGCGCGTCCTCCGGCACGACCTCGCCCTTGCGCCTGAGCGCCGCCCGGATGCGGGCCAGCAGCTCGCCCGTGGCGAACGGCTTGGCGATATAATCGTCCGCTCCGTCATCCAGCCCCGCGATTTTATCGTCAACCTCGCCTTTGGCGGTCAGCATAATGACTGGCGTGGACACGCCCTGCTCGCGAATCGTTTTCAGCAGCGTAATCCCGTCCAGCTCCGGCAGCATGATGTCCAGCAGCAGCAGATCGTAAATGCCGCTCAGCGCGTTGTCCAATCCGGACTGGCCGTCGTGAACGGCGTCGACGGAATAATGCTGTTTCTTCAAAATTTGCGTCAGCGCCTCCGCCAGATGCACCTCGTCCTCTACGATCAATATTCTCACGGGCGATCGCCCCTCTCTTCTGCGTCTTGCCTCTTATTGTAGGGAGAAAACCTTTAACCAACCTTAATCCTAACATTCGCGGCCGGTCCGGAGGAAAGATTTTACACCGCGTTAACCATTTAAGTTTCGCTAAAGGTTCCCGTTCTAAGCTACAGACAGGGCAAGGCCGAGCAATCGACGACGAAGAAGGGAGAGCCGCATATGGCGATCGAAGTGTTCAACCGTTACGAAAACAAGTATCTCATGGATACGAAAGCCTTCTACGGCATCTACAACCGTCTGATGGAAGATATGGAGCTCGACGCTCACAACCGCAACGACAAGTTCTACTCCATCAGCAATCTTTACTACGATACCGACTATCATACGCTGATCCGCGACAGCCTCTCCAAGCCCAAGTATCGGGAAAAGCTGCGCATCCGGGCTTACGGCGTGCCGGAGCCGGACGCCAAGGTATACGTGGAGCTGAAGAAAAAGGTGTTCGGGCTCGTCAACAAGCGGCGGTCGGCGATGAGGCTGCACGAGGCTTACGAGTTCGTCCGGACCGGCAGGCCTCCGGCTTATCGGGAGGGCATGAACAAGCAGGTCATCTCCGAGATCGAGTATTTCCTGTCCCGGTACGAGCTGCGCCCGATGACGTATCTGGCGTACGACCGGATCGCCATGTTCTGCAGAGGCAATCGCGACTTGCGGATCACGTTCGATACGAATATTCGCTCCAGACGCAGCGACCTGAGGCTGGAGGACGGCGATTACGGCGAGCAGCTGATGGACAAAGGCCAGTGGCTGATGGAAGTGAAGGCCGAGAGGACGGTTCCGGTATGGCTCGCGAAGCTGCTATCGGAGCTGGGCATGTACCGCACGAGCTTCAGCAAGTACGGCAACGAATACAAGAAATCGATCCGGTACGCCGAACGCGCGGAGCCGGCAAGGGAGAGAATCGTGCTATGATCGAAAATCTGTTTAACTCGCTCGCGTCGGACACGGCGCTTACATTGCAGCAAGCGCTGCTGACGTTCGGCATCGCCATCTTGATGGGCGGGGTTATCAGCTGGACCTACATGAAGACGCAGGCGGGCTACTCGCCGAGCTTCACGCTCACGATGACGGTGCTGCCGGCGATCGTCGCCATCATCATTCTGCTGATCGGCAGCAACATCGCCCGGGCGTTCAGTCTGGCGGGGGCTTTCTCCATCATCCGCTTCCGCAGCGCGCCGGGCGACTCCAAGGACATCTCGTACGTCCTGTTCTCCATGGCGGCGGGATTGGCTTGCGGAGTCGGCGCTTACGGCTATGCGGCGCTGTTCACGGTCGGGCTGTGCGGTCTCATGTTCGTGCTGAGGGCGTTGAAGTTCGGCTCCGTCAAGTCGCCGGTCAAGACGCTGAAGATTACGATTCCGGAAAACCTGGGCTATGAGGACGCGTTCGACGAAGTGTTCCGCAAGTTCAAAGTCGATTACGAGTTGAAAAGGGTGCGCACGACCGAGCTGGGCAGCTTGTACGAGGTCATGTACGCGGTCAAGCTCCCTCCGGACGCCGATCAGAAGGCGCTGTTGGACGCGGTGCGCACGCGCAACGGCAATCTTGATATTACGCTGACGATGAGTCCCGTCACGCAAGAATATTGAAGTCGGATTCGCCAATCAAGCATAAGAAAAGAGGGAGAAGTATGAACAATCCAAATAAAGCGAAGCTTATCGCTATTGCCCTTCTGTCCGCCCTGCTGGCGGCAGGCTGCAGTTCCACTTCGGCGGGAAGCCCGTCGTCCACGGCCGCCGCGACCGGCTCGGAATCGGCCACTGCCGCAAGCGTGCAGAAAGCCGGGGAAGGAGCGGTCGATTCGGCGAAGTACGACGAAGACGACTCGCGGACGGAGTGGAGCGCCGATACGGCGACGACGATCGCGCTGAACGGGTCGACAGCGACCGTGACCGGCACCGGTGTCGAGGTCTTTGAGGGCGTCGTGACGATTTCCGCCGCCGGAGATTACGTGCTGAGCGGCGAGCTGGAGGACGGCCGGATTGTCGTGAACGCTCCGGACAAGGTCGTGCATCTGGTGTTGAACGGAGCGGACGTGACGAGCAAGTCCGGCGCGGCGATCCATCTGGTCGAGGCGGGCAAAGTCGTCGTGACGTTGCAGGAGGGAACGGAGAACAGCGTGACCGACGCGGCGGTCTACTCGGACACGTCCGCCGACGCGCCGACGGCCGCCTTGTTCAGCAAAGCCGATCTGACGATCAACGGCACGGGCACGCTGACCGTGAACGGCAACTATAACGACGGCATCTCCTCCAAGGACGATCTGAAGATCGTGAGCGGCACTTACGTCGTGAAGGCAGCGGACGACGGAATGGTCGGCAAGGATCTGGTCGCGGTGAAGGACGGCGACATCGTGATCGACGCGGGCGGGGACGGCATCAAGTCGACGAACGATACGGACGAAGGCAAGGGCGAGATCGTCGTGGAGGGCGGCAAGTTCGATATTCGGTCGGTGAACGACGCGATCCAGTCCGCGACCTCCCTCTTCATCGCCGACGGCGCATTCGGTCTCGTTGCCGGAGGCGGGCATACGGCTTCGACGAAGACGCATGCCGAGGAGATGCCAGGCGGCGGCTTCGGCGGCAGGGGACAGGGCTTCGGCCAAGCTCCCGGCGGCATGGAAGGGGCGGCGCCGGGGATGGACGGCGCGCAGCCTTCCGGAGGACGCGCTATTCCGGAGGGCTGGCAGCCGCCGGAAGGAGGCGTTGCTCCGGACGGAGCCCCGGCTCCCCGGCAGAATGCTCCTGCCGCAACGGCCTCGCCGGATGGCGCGGCATCGTCGGAGACGGCCGAGGAGACCGAGTCGACGAGCGCCAAAGGGCTTAAAGCGGCCGGAGCTCTCGTCGTCGCGGGAGGAACATTCGACATCGACGCGGCCGACGACGCCGTGCACAGCAATGCGAGCGTCCGGATTGCCGGCGGACAGCTCCGTCTGGCGACGGGAGACGATGCCATCCATGCCGATGCGGCGCTGGCCATCGAAGGCGGCACGATCGACATTACGAGCAGCTATGAAGGGCTGGAGAGCGCGAGCATCGCGATATCCGGCGGCGAGACCCGCGTAACCGCGAGCGATGACGGCGTGAACGTGTCGGACGGCAGCGGCAGCTCGCCCGGAGGCTTCGGAGGAGGCGGCCAAGCGGACAACGGGCTTCTGCTGACGATCTCCGGCGGTTATCTGGCGGTGGACGCGGGCGGAGACGGACTCGATTCCAACGGTTCGATCAAGATGAGCGGCGGCACGGTACTCGTCAACGGGCCTACGAACAGCGGCAACGGAGCGCTCGATTATGACGGGACATTCGAGCAGACCGGCGGCCTCCTGATCGCTGCGGGCAGCGCGGGCATGGCACAGGCTCCGTCCGATAGCTCGACGCAGCGTTCGGTCATGATGACCTTCCCGCAGGCACAGGAAGCGGGCACGCTGGTGACGATTCGGGACGCCGACGGCGCGACGGTCGCGGCCCTTGCTCCGGCGAAGGCGTTCCAGACCTTCCTGATCTCGTCTCCGGAGCTGAAGTCGGGAGCGAGCTACACGCTCTCTATAGGCGGCACGAACGACGGGACCGGGGAAGATGGCTTCTATGGCACCGGCAAGACAACGGGCGACACTCAAGTCGTCGGCTTCGCGCTCGGAGACGGCTCGGTGACTTACCTGAACGAGTCCGGCGTTACGACCGGCAACGCAGGAGGCATGGGAGGCGGCCGAGGCGGCATGGGAGCCAGACCGGGAGCAGGCGGAGGAGGCCGCGGCGATAGAGCTCCGACGACGAATTAACGATCTTTTCTACAAAATGACGTTAACCGGACCCTCTGCGAAGAGGGTCTTTCCCTTTCCTTGCTCCAACATCTTCCACGGCGAATTTTGCCGATGTTTTTAGTACAATAACAGGGAAGGACAGACGAAGGGGGAGCGGCCATGGCGAATTTGTTGATACTGATGCTGGAGCGGGTCGGCATTCTGCTCATCTTCGTGCTGCTGCTCTCGCGAATGGGCTCGTTCCGCAAGCTCATCCACAACGAGCACTCCCTGACGGACAAGCTGTGGCTGATCGCCGTATTCGGTACCTTCGGCATCATCAGCAACTATACCGGCATCCAGATTCGGCCGGACGACGTGTCCGCGCATTTCTGGCAGACGGGCGTGGAGTACGACGGGGCTCTTGCCAATACGAGAGTGCTGGGCGTGGCGTTGGGCGGGCTGCTAGGCGGGCCGCTGGTCGGTGTCGGGGTCGGCGCCATCGCGGGGCTGCACCGGATGACGCTGGGCGGATTTACGGCCATCGCGTGCGGCGTCTCCACGATATTGGCCGGCATCGCGACCGGGCTGATCGGTAGGAGATTTCGCAAGAACGGGAAAAATTCCACCTGGCGGGCAGTCGCGATCGGGATCGTCATGGAATGCTCCCAGATGGCTATCATCCTGCTTGTGGCCCGTCCTTTCGACGCCGCGCTGGAACTGGTCCAAATCATCAGCGTCCCCATGATCGTCATTAACGGCTTCGGCACGCTGCTGTTCATGCTGATCATTCAATCGATCATGCAGGAAGAGGAACGCACCCGCGCGCTGCAGACGCATAAGGCGCTCCGCATCGCCGACCGGACGCTGCCGTTCTTCCGGCAAGGTCTGAACGCCCGCTCCTGCCGGGAAGCGGCCGCGATTATTCTCCAGGGGACGAACGCCGACGCGATTTCCATTACCGATCAGCATCAGGTGCTGGCGCATGTCGGCGCGGGCTCGGACCACCATATCCCGCTGCAGAGCGTGACGACCCAGTTGACCAAGAAAGCGCTGGAGCAAGGCCGCATTCTGCTCGCCCGCACCCGGGAGCAGATCCAGTGCACGAACAAAGATTGCGCTCTTCAGGCCGCCATTATCCTTCCGCTGAAGGTGCACGGCCAGACGCAGGGCACGTTAAAGCTCTATTTCACGAACGCGAGCGACATGGACAGAGTCGAGAGGGAGTTGGCGGAAGGTCTGGGCAAGCTGTTCTCCACGCAGCTGGAGCTGGCCGAAGCCGAATCCCGGAGCCGCTTGCTGAAGGATGCCGAGATTAAAGCGCTGCAAGCGCAAGTGCACCCGCATTTTCTGTTTAACGCGATCAATACGATTTCCGCCCTGTGCCGGACCGATTCCGAGAAAGCGCGCGAGCTGCTGCTGAAGCTGAGCGTCTTTTTCCGCAGCAATCTGCAAGGAGCCCGTCAGTTTCTCATCCCGCTCAAGAAGGAGCTGGAGCATGTCGAAGCTTTCCTAAGCTTGGAGCGGGCGCGTTTTCCCGACAAGTATGCGATCGAATTGGACATCGATCCCTCGCTCGATGAGGTGCCGATTCCGCCGTTTACGCTGCAGCCTCTCGTGGAGAACGCGCTGCGGCATGCGTTCGCGAAGGTGAGGGACAGGAAAGGGCGGGTGACGGTCCGGGCGTTCAAACGGGAGGACAAGGTCGTTCTGGTGACGGAGGACAACGGCAGAGGAATATCGTCCGATCAGCAGGATCTGCTGGGTCGCCAGACGGTACAATCCGAGGCGGGCACGGGAACGGCGCTCTATAATATTCGCAAGCGAATTGAGGAAATCTATGGGGACGAAGCCGATTTTCGCCTCGAAAGCGAACCGGACCAAGGGACCCGGATCGTCATCTCTTTGCCTTTAAGTCATCATAAATGGGGAGATCAGCATGTTGAAGGCGTATATCGTGGACGATGAGCCGCTGGCCAGGGACGAGTTGACGTATATTCTTCGGCGCCTCAAGCAGGTGGAGGTCGTCGGAGAAGCGGACAGCATAGAGCGGACGCTGGAGGAGATCCGGACGCTGCGGCCCGACGTCGTCTTTCTGGATATTCAGCTTGCCGAAGACAGCGGGCTGGATCTGGCGCGCCGCCTGCTGGAATACGAGCATCGGCCGACCGTCGTGTTCGCCACGGCGTATGACGAGTACGCGCTTAAGGCTTTCGAATTGGAAGCGATCGATTACGTGCTCAAGCCGTTCGACGAAGAGCGGATTCGGCAAACCGTGGGCAAGCTGATCCGGCTGAAGATCAACCGGCAGATCGGCCAACCGGACCGAAGCGAACGGAAAACCGCTCCGCCGGATAAGACGGACAAGCTGGCCATTCTGGAAGACGAACGGTTCATCCTGGTCAGCATCGGCAAAATCGTCTCCATTCACTCCACCGAGGGGAAGACGATCATCAAGACCGACGACCGGCAGTATACGGTGACCGAGCCGCTGGTCTCCTTCGAGCAGAAGCTGCTGGGGACGTCGATCGTCCGCGTCCATCGGGCGTTCCTGGTGAACCTGGACGCCATCGTGGAAATCCAGCCCTGGTTCCACTCCACGTACAATCTGGTCATGAAAGACGGTTCAAAGGTGCCGGTCAGCCGGACGCACATCAAGGAGCTGAAGCAGTTTATCGGCTTCTGATGGGCCCGGTCCGGCGCCGCTGCATTTCATCCCGCCATTTTTGCCGCTGGCCCCGCGACTTGCGCGTTTTATCCTGAAAACGCTTTATTGTCCTTTTCATTTAGTAACATGAGGGCAAATAAAAGGTTAAAGGGGCCATCAAAATGAATGCGGTTACAATCGTAATCGGCTCGATATGTATACTGATGATCGCGTATCGGCTGTACGGAACTTTCATGGCGGCGAAGGTGTTGAAGCTGGACGATTCCGTTCCGACTCCGGCGCACGCGATGAACGACGGCAAGGACTACGTCCCGACGAACAAATGGGTATCGTTCGGACACCACTTCGCGGCGATCGCGGCGGCCGGCCCGCTGGTCGGCCCGATTCTGGCGGCGCAATTCGGGTACTTGCCCGGCTTGCTCTGGCTGCTGATCGGCGCCGTCATCGGCGGCGCGGTGCACGATGCCGTCGTGCTGTTCGCTTCGATGCGCAAGAAGGGCAAGTCGCTCTCCGAGGTCGCCAAGGAAGAGCTCGGCCCGGTCGCGGGCTTCTGTACGGGACTGGCGATGCTCTTCATCATTACGATCACCATGGCCGGGTTGTCGATGGTCGTGCTGCATGCGCTCGACCGCAATCCGTGGGGAACGTTCGCCGTCGGCATCACGATTCCGATCGCGATGGGCGTTGGCCTGTTCTATAGAAAAACCGGAAACCTGAAGCTGGCTTCCACGATCGGTTTTATCCTGCTGATGGTCGGCGTCTTTATCGGTCCTTCCATTCAGGGGACCGCTCTGGGAGACCTGCTGACGCTCGATACGAAGACGTTGTCGCTGATCTTGCCTGTGTACGCGTTTTTCGCGGCGGCGCTGCCGGTCTGGCTGCTGCTCGCTCCTCGCGATTACTTGAGCAGCTTCATGAAGATCGGAGTATTCATCGCGCTGATCGTCGGCGTGTTCATCATTAATCCGGCCATCCAATTCCCCGCCCTGACGGAGTTCATCGGCGGAGGCGGTCCGGTGATCGCGGGCCCGGTCTGGCCGTTCATCTCCATTACGATCGCCTGCGGCGCCATCTCCGGCTTCCATGCTTTCGTTGGCTCCGGCACGACGCCGAAAATGCTCAACCGCTGGAGCGACATCAAGGTCGTCGGCTTCGGCGCGATGCTGGTCGAGTGCGTCGTCGGCATTATGGCTCTGATCGCGGCTACGGCGCTTCACCCGGCCGATTATTTCGCGATCAACTCCAAGCCGGAAGTGTTCCAGACGCTTGGCATGAACGTCGTGAACCTGAATCAGCTCAGCGAAGAGATCGGACTTAGTCTGGAAGGAAGAACTGGCGGCGCGGTTACGTTGGCCGTGGGCATGACCTACATTTTCACGAAAATCCCGTGGTTCGCCAACATGGCGCCGTATTTCTTCCAGTTCGTCATCATGTTCGAAGCGGTGTTCATCCTGACGGCGATCGACGCGGGAACCCGCACGGCGAGATATCTCATTCAGGACTTCTTCGGGGAAATCTACAAGCCGCTTAAAAAAGTGGACTGGGTGCCAGGCTCGATCTTCGCCAGCGCGCTGGCGTGCGTGATGTGGGGTTATCTGCTCTTCTCCGGCGATATCGGCTCGGTATGGGCGCTGTTCGGAGTGTCCAACCAGCTCATGGCTTCGATCGGCCTGATCATCGGCGCGACGGTCATTCTGAAGGTGGCGGACAAGCGGCGCTATATGCTGACCTGTCTCATTCCGATGTCCTATCTGTACGTCACGGTCAACTACGGCGGGTTCTGGATGGTCAAGAACGTCTACCTGAACGAAGCCGCCGCCGGCTACAGCGTTCTGAACGCTATCCTGTCGATCATCATGCTGACGCTCGGGGCCGTCATCCTGATCGCGGCCTTCGGCAAGTGGAGCAAGCTGCTGAGATCGCCGAGAGATCATGCGGAGCTGCTGTCCGCGTCTTAAAGATAGGACAAGCCAAGCAAGTTGCTGTGAAAGATGATCGATGTTAAAGGTGCAAGGGGTATGTACCTCCTTCCGATGCTATACGCTCCTGAAATGGGAACAGGCAAACCCGTGACAGGGTGATTTCAGGAGCGTATGAGGCATTCTCCAAGAGGTTCATCCCCCCTCTTCATTTGCTGGTTTGAGAGATAGCCTTCGAATGTTCTCGTTTGTCTGGAGAAACGGGGTCCTCCCGAGACTTTTAATTCCTAAACGGACATTGTATAATTGATTTAACAGATCTCGCCCGCGCCTCTGCTTGCATGCGTAAATAGGGCGAGCTTTTTTTATTTTCAGGGAAACCGTTGTGCACATTACAATCGGCTTTTAATCAGTCGCTTCCAATCAAACCCAGATTCAGACTCGAGAACAAGACACATGAGATTCGGGAATCGGATTTCGCGAAGAATGGTTTGCTTTAGTAACAAGAAAGAAAACTCGTTATACAAAAAAATGCAACCGAAGACGAGGGAGGCGGAGAGAATGGACGACCGGCATCGGCAGCATACGAAGGAATTGTTCGGAATGATCGGGTCGACGCTGGAGACGACGGTCAAGGGAGCGCCGATCCGCAAGCATTGTTCCTCTCTCCCCTCTCTTCTGGCGCCCCGTTCGGGCGAGGCGGAGATGTGGCTGGACGGACAGAGGACGATCCTGAACGGCAATCAGATCGCCTATATTCCTCCCGATGTCGCCATCGAGTGGTGGGCTTCCGGCGGCGAGGCGAAGCTGCAGATCGTCACGTTCGAACGGTACGAATTGGCCGAGCACTCCAAGTCCCGTCTCGTCTATCGGGTCAATCGCGACACCCTTCCTCCGATGACCTACGTCAACTACGCGCTGCCGGAGAGAACGGAAGAACTGCTGCGCGGCTTGGACGAACGGGAGGCACCCGATGCGGACCTCTCTTCCGCGATACGCGAGCTGCTTCGGAGCGTGTTCTTGGCGGGCGTTCCGACCGCCGGGCGAGTGTCTCTGATGGACATGTCCATTCGAGGAATCGTCGAATACATGCATCAGCATTACGATAAGAAAATTACGAGCTCGGGCATGGCAGCCATGACGGGGTACCATCCCCGCTATTTCTCCGGCTTGTTCCACAAGCAGACGGGCTGGAGCTTCACCGATTACCTTGCCCGCATCCGGGTGGACAAGGCCAAGGAGTGGCTGCTGAAGAGCGACGAGCCGCTTAATCAGATCGCGCACAAGGTCGGCTATTCGGACGGCTTGTATTTGAGCCGCAAGTTCAGCCAGGTGACCGGCATGCCGCCTCGCGCGTTCCACAGCTTGCCCAAGCCGAGGCGCATCGTGACGGTGCAGTTCGTCGGCGCTCTGCTGGCGCTCGGCCTGCCCCCCGTTGCGGCGCTGGAAGAGACGATGCACTACTCGGCCGCGATCGCGGACAAGCTGACGGAAGTCGTTCCTCTGCGAATCGACGACAAAATCGTGGAGACAGTAGCCGGGCTGAACGCGGACTTGCTCATTATTCCTACCTACGCTTACGCGCAGCGGGAGTGGATAACCGCGCTTGAGAAGCGGATGCCCGTGCTGGCGGTGGACTGGGATACGATGGACCGGTTGGAAGAAGTGCGGCACTTAGGCGCGATGCTGGGCCGGGAAGTCGAGGCGGAAGCGTGGATCGCTTCGTTCCGCCAGAAGGCGGCGCAGGCCAAGACGGAGCTGGAGAGGAGCGGGGCCGTCGGCAGAGAAGAGACGGTCGCCGTCTACGAGGTGAGCCGCGACGACCATCTCTACGTCTGGAATCATACGGCGCGTGCCGCTTCTAACCTTTTTCAAGTGCTGGGGTTGAACGCTCCTTCGCGGGTCAAGAAGGAGGTTCTGGATCGGAATCGGCATCTGCGCATTCCGGAATCGCGGCTGTCCGAATATGCGGCCGATCATATGTTCATCATTGCTTGTGAAGGCAACGGAAACTTGGCAAGCACGATGCGGAAGCTGGAGAGCGATCCGATATGGAGCGGGCTGGAGGCCGTTCGTCGGCGACAGGTTTACGTCATGCGGCTGGAGGATTTCCGTTTCAGCGAAGGCTTCGCTCTGGAGAGACAGCTGGAGCTCCAGATGCATGCGCTGCTGCGTCGGGAAAAATGAAAATCGTCCATAAACAATACGATGACTTTACGCCATGGACAGTCGAAGTATAATCTTGCTATCATTCCAATTGATAATAAAAATCATTTTCATTTAGGGGGATGGCAAGGTTGAACAGTCGTCGTAAAGGTTGGATGATTGCCGGCATGCTGCTGGCGGTCGTTCTGTTAATAAGCGCGTGCGGAGGAAAGAAGGAGAACGGGGCGGCGGAGTCGCAGCCGGTATCGGCGAGCGCTGCTCCATCGGCGTCGCCTTCGGCAGAAGCGTCGGAGTCCGCGAATTCGGGCATGCGCGATTACGAGAGCGCCAAAGGAGTTATCCAAATCCCGGCCAAGGCGGAACGCGTCGTCGTAACCGTTCCCGACTACGTAGGGGACGTCATCGCCGCGGGCGTAACGCCGATCGGAGCTCCTCCGATGGTGTTCCAGGCCAGCTACTACAAGGAGTACCTGAACGGGGTCGAAAATATCGGAGACGATGCCGGCCCGGCTCTGGAGAAGATCGTGGCGCTCCAGCCCGATCTGATCATCACGTATAACGACGAAGCGTACGAGGCGCTGTCCAAAGTCGCTCCTACTGTCTTCATTCCTTACGGACAGTACGCATACCGCGAACGTCTTCAGGAAATCGGCCGCATTCTCGGCCGCGAATCCGAAGCGAACGCATGGTTGGACACGTTCGACAAGGCGGTCGCCGAGAAGAAGGAGCTGCTCGCGGACGTGATTGCAAGCGGCAAGACGGTAGCGATCTTCGAGATCTGGGAGAAAGAACTGTATTTGTACGGCAAATCTTTCGGCCGCGGCGGCGCCATCCTGTACGACGAGCTGGGACTGAAGGCGCCTCAGAAGGTCGTGAACGCCGCGTTCGAGAATGGCTGGGCGCCGCTGTCGCTCGAATCGATACCGGAGTATCTGGGCGAGGCCGACTATCTGTTCCGCGGCCTGCGCGATCCAAGCGGCAAAAATCAAGCTTCCATAGAGAGCAGCAAAATCTGGAAGGATGTGAAGGCGGTGCAAGCGGGAGCCGTGTACGATTACAATGTGGACGACTTCTACTTCCAGGATCCGATCGCGCTCAAGTCCCAACTGGAAGGCATCGCGGAATTTTTGCAGAAGCATTAAGCTCATGAAAATAGTGAAGGACCGGAAGCCTGCGCTTGCCCGGTCCTTCTATCTTGTACGTTGAACCGCTGAATTCCCTTCGCCCCATTCGTGCTGCCTCGGCGGGTAGGATATAATCGAGTGTAATCCTAAATATCGAATGGAGCGACGCCATCATGAAATCGATCCGCAACTCGGCTAAAGCCGTTATTATTCGGGACGATCGTTTGCTGCTGACCCAGAACAAGGACGACGAGGGCTTCTTTTATCTGTTCCCCGGAGGAGGCCAGGAGAAAGGAGAAGAGCTGAAGGACGCCGCGGTCCGCGAATGCATGGAGGAGATCGGGCAGGAAGTCGAAGTGGGAGAGCTGTTGTTCGTGCGCGAGTATATCGGTAAAAATCATCAATTCGCCGAGTGGGATTTCGACGTTCACCAAGTCGAGTTTTATTTTCGATGCCGCCTGAAGCGTCCGGATTCCGCAATGGGCAACGGTATCCATCCGGACGAGCATCAAGTGGGAGTCGAATGGGTCCCGTTCGATCGGCTCCGCGAAATTCGGGTGTATCCGAGCGCCCTGGGAGAGAAGATCCGCAACGGCGTCTTCGGTCCCTGCTATGTGGGGGATGTCGGTTGAGTTGATCGAATGGAGGCTGCGGGCTTGGTAACGGGCAACCTGGAGCTGTCCGACAGCGGGTCGCGTTCCGGCTTGAATTCCGCAAGCGGGGCGTGCCGCAAAACGCCATCCATGACGAGAGGTTTGTTTCAGGAGAGCTCCGATCACGTCCTCTACACGACATCCGACAGCTGCGAAGCATCAGCCCTCCGGTTGCGCGATCGGCGCCGGAAGACGCCACAGCCGCCGTCGTAACGTCATCCCCGCGATTCCGACAACCCCGACGGCCAGGCCGACGAACAGGAAGGCGGACGACACTCCGCAGAACCGAACCAGCGCTCCCCCGGCCAGCGGCGCGCCCACGAAGAGAGCGCCGCTTAAAGACTCCATAATGCCGCTGATGCGGCCGACGGCATCGGCGGGCGTCTCTTTCTGCACAATGTAGTTCATGCCCGCGGAGGTAAGCCCGGTACCGATGCCTCCGGCAAAGGAGGACAGCAGGATGAACCACATCGGGGTGTCCGGGCGGAAGAAGCCTGCGGCGGCGAACATGAAGCCGATTAGCGCCACGCCTCCGCCCAGCGGCCATCCGTAGGCCGTCAGTGTCTTGAGCCTGCGCAGCCAGAAGACGCCCGCAAGCCCGCCGGCGCCGATCGAGGCGACGAGCCAGCCGAGCAGCTCCGGGCGCTCCGGAGACACCTCGCGAACCAGCGTCGTAATCTGGGCGTCGATCAGTTGAATGCCGGCAAGGCCGGTCAGGGCGAACAGGATGCTCGTCAGCAGCAAGCGGGTTTTCAGCACGATAAGCCACCCTTCCTTCCAAGCTTTCCCCATCGAGCCGTGCTTCTCATCAAGCGGTTGTTCCGCGGCGGGTACGCTCCGGGCTGGAATCGACAGGAGCAGCAGCGCGGATAGGACGTAGCAGGCCGCGTTGACCGCCATACAGGCCGAAGGAGAGAAGGCTGAGGCGAGCGACGCGCCCAGCAGCGGACCGAAAACCTTGGAGAGCTGGAAGACGGCCCCGTTGAGCGAGGCCGCTTGCAGCAGCTGCCCGGGTTCGACAACGGCCCGCGTCATTGCCTGTTGAGCCGGGAAATGAAAGACGCGCACGGCGGACCGCAGCCCCAACAGCCCGAGCAGCGTCCAGACGTCGGGCGCGAAGATCAGCATCAGCGTCAAGGCGGCCCGAATCAGATCGGTCGCGATCATCAGATTGCGTTTATTCCATCTGTCCGCCAAGATTCCCGCCAGCTGGCTGAACAGTATGCCGGGTACAGCGTAGGACAACGGCAGAAGCGCCATCGTCATCGGGTCCGCCTTCCACACGAACCCCATCACGATCGATACGGCGATAAAATCCAAATAATCTCCGAAAGCGGCCAGCCCGTAGGCGGCGAACATTTTGGCGAAGGCGCGGTTGGCGCGCAATAGGAACATACGAAAAACCCCCTGTGTCGATGAATAGAATCATCGTAGCAGGGGAATGTCAGAGAATGATCAGAGAAGAGCCGCGAGCAGCCGGTTCGTCTTAACCAGCAGCTCGTCGAATTGGTATTGCTCGGCAAGCGCGTTCCATTGGCCCCGATATTTCCGCAAGGCGTCGTCGTTCGGGGCGTATTTCCCGAGATGCAGAAGGACCAGCTTCAGGTTGGCGAGCAGATGGGGGACGAATTGCGTCTGCCGCGTCGTCTCGATTCCCTCGTCCACCGCCTGCCTTCCCTGCGCCGGATTGCCCTGCCGGTACAGATACAGGCCCTTGGCCACGAGATAGGCGCCCTTCTCTCTCCGGATTGGATGGCGCGCCAGCAGGTCGCCGCACTCCTCCAGCTTGGCGGCCGCCGCTACCGGACGGCCCTCCTCCAGGGCGAGAAGCATCTCCTTCAGCAGAAACAACGCGGAGAAGCTCGGGGAATCCATTTCCTCGATCTCCGGACGAATCCCTTCGAGCCGAGAGCGGGCGCGCTCCGTCATCCCCGCCTCCAGATACAGGTAGACCGCGTTCAGCTTCAGATCGGTCAGCCACGCGGGGGTCAGCTCGTCTCCCTTGGCGATAAGTCTTTCGAAGCAGCGCAGCGAAGCGGCAGGATCGAATTGGATGGAAGCGTGAATGAACGCCGCGTAGACGGCTTGCTGCCATCGATCAATGCCGTTCGTTTCGAGCAGCCAGGAGAAATCTCCGCCGACGAACCGAACGTAGGCATCGTAGAACGGGTCGCCCGGCAGACCGAGCACGTCGCGGTTCGCCGACAGCAGCCGCATCGCCGCTCCCATGCCCATGCCGTGGTATTTGGCGAACATTCGGTTTACATCGGAAGCGAAATGCTCGTCCTGCAGAAGCGGGTTTTCCCGCAGCCGTGCGTCCGTGCGCGTCAGCTTATAGCCTTGCCCGCGAATCGTGTCCAACCGGAGCAGATGGGACCACGGGGCGAGCTTCTTGCGCACGCGGTAAATATGGTCGTCGACGGTCCGGTCTCCGGGAGCTTCCAGCGGCCAGACAGCGTCCAGCAGCTCGTCCCTGGAGAACGAGCGCTCGGCGTGCTCGTACAGGTAGCGCAGCAGCGCGAACTCCTTCGGCAGCAGTTGCACGCTCTGCCCGGCGTAGAGGGCCTGATAGGTATCCGGATCGAAATGAATCATGGCAGGTTCTCCCGAAGAAACGATGTTCTCTTCATTATATCCGTTAGTCATTCCGACGGCGAGGCGCATGGGGACCGGATGCCGGAGTCTGGACGGTCGATGGGCAATGTCTCCCCTCGTCTTAATCCGCCATAAATTGTGAATATTCTACATAAAGTTTGCACTTTATGATGAATGATTTGCACTATATTTGCACTATATAAATATTTGTTTGCATTAAAGCGTTGATGAACTTAAAATACTAAAATATCAAAGCAGAAAATTTGTTGATTTTCTACAAATTAGCGGAAAATCGCGGGAGGAAAGAGATGGGCAAGATCAAGGTAGGCATCGTCGGGTATGGCAATCTGGGCAAGGGAGTGGAGAAGGCTCTCGCGCAAAATCCGGACATGGAACTGGTCGCCGTATTTACGCGCAGGCAGCCGGATCAACTGGCTTCGGGCAGCGTGAAGTTCGAACACGTCTCGGCGGCGGAGCAGTATAAAGGCGTGATCGACGTGATGATTCTGTGCGGCGGTTCGGCGACCGACTTGCCGGAGCAGACTCCGGCCATCGCCCGCTTGTTCAATACGGTGGACAGCTTCGACACGCATGCGAAAATTCCGGAGTTTTACGACACGGTTGACGCCGCGGCGAAGCAGGGCGGCAATCTGAGCGTCATCTCGACGGGGTGGGATCCGGGGCTGTTCTCGCTGAACCGGCTGCTGGCCCAATCGATTCTCCCGCAAGGCACGGACTACACGTTCTGGGGCAAAGGCGTCAGCCAAGGCCACTCCGACGCGATCCGCCGCGTACCGGGAGTGAAAGCCGGCGTGCAATATACGGTTCCGGTGCAAGAGGTCATCGAGCGCATTCGCTCGGGCGAGACGCCGGATCTGACGACTCGCGAGAAGCATCTTCGCCAATGCTTCGTCGTGGCCGAAGAGGGGGCCGATCGGGAAGCGATTCGCGAGACGATCGTGTCGATGCCGAACTACTTCTCCGATTACGATACGACGGTGGCGTTCATTACCGAAGAGGAGCTGCAAGCCGAGCATCAGGGCATGCCTCACGGCGGATTCGTCATTCGCAGCGGAATCACCGGGGAGAGCACGAAGCAGATTATCGAATTCGGCCTGAAGCTGGAGAGCAATCCGGAATTTACCGCGAGCGTGCTCGTCGCTTACGCGAGAGCCGGCGTCCGCCTGAGCCGGGAAGGCCAAGCCGGAGCGAAGACGGTATTCGACATTCCGTTCGCGTATCTGTCTCCGAAATCGGGGGAAGAACTGCGCCGCGATCTGCTTTAATCAAGGTTCATCGCGGATTTTGATCGGCTGCGAAAAAATCTTTTATTGGAATTACAAAGCGCATTTTATTAATATTTGTAATCAAAGATGCGCTAAAGTATAAAGAAACAATCAAAAACTGCAAACGGCGCGGCATGTCGCTACCGTTCAGTCTAAAGGAGCGTCCAACTTGACCACAGTTCTGGATAGGCAGCAAGCAGCGAAAGATTACGTGCAGTCGGTTTACGAGACGGTCATCAACCGTAACCAAGGCGAAAGAGAGTTTTTCCAAGCGGTCAAAGAAATCCTCGATTCCTTGATCCCGGTCTTCGAAGTCAATCCGCATTACATCGAGCACAGAATTTTGGAACGCATTACCGAGCCTGAGCGCGTCGTCTACTTCCGGGTGCCTTGGATCGACGACAAAGGCGTGCCGCAAGTCAACCGCGGATTCCGCGTGCAGTTCAACAGCGCGCTTGGACCATACAAGGGCGGCCTCCGGTTCCACCCGTCGGTTAACGCGAGCATCATCAAGTTCCTCGGCTTCGAGCAAATCTTCAAAAACTCGTTGACCGGCCAACCGATCGGCGGCGGCAAAGGCGGCTCCGACTTCGATCCGAAAGGCAAGTCGGAGAACGAAGTGATGCGCTTCACGCAAAGCTTCATGACGGAACTGTACCGCTATATCGGTCCGGACGTTGACGTTCCGGCCGGCGACATCGGCGTCGGAGCCCGCGAGATCGGCTACATGTTCGGTCAATACAAGCGGATCAGAAGCGGCAACGAAGCCGGCGTTCTGACGGGCAAAGGGCTGCTCTACGGCGGAAGTCTCGCCCGTAAGGAAGCGACGGGTTACGGCTGCGTCTACTTCGTGAACGAGATGCTGCAAGCGAAAGGCCTGAGCTTCGAAGGAAGCACGGTCGTCGTCTCCGGTTCGGGCAACGTGTCCATCTACGCGATCGAGAAAGCGCAGCAGCTCGGCGCGAAGATCGTGGCGTGCAGCGACTCCAACGGCTACATCTACGATCCGAACGGCATCGATCTGGATCTCGTGAAGCAGTTGAAGGAAGTCGAGCGCAAGCGGATCAGCGAGTACGTTCTCAAGCATCCGCACGCGGTGTACACGCCGGGCTGCGAAGGCATCTGGTCGGTCCCTTGCGACATCGCTCTTCCTTGCGCGACGCAGAACGAGATCGACGAGAAAGACGCCGAGCTGCTCGTGAAGAACGGCGTCAAGGCGATCGGCGAAGGCGCGAACATGCCTTCCACGCTGTCTGCTATCGACGTCTTCCTGAACAACGGCGTCCTGTTCGGACCGGCCAAAGCGGCCAACGCCGGAGGCGTGGCGGTGTCCTCGCTGGAAATGTCCCAGAACAGCATGCGCTTGTCCTGGACGTTCGAGGAAGTCGACGCCAAGCTTCACGACATCATGCGCAACATCTATCGTCACAGCGTCGAAGCGGCCGACAAGTACGGCTATCCGGGCAACCTGGTCGTCGGCGCGAACATCGCCGGCTTCGTCAGAGTCGCCGACACGATGATCGCTCAAGGCGTCGTATAAGAAAGGTTCCCGAGAACGGCAAGCAATAGCACTCATTCAATAAAGCGGCCATGGATTCCATGCGCCGCTTCTTCTAGTTATGTGATAAAATAGGCACAGCATTCCTATCTCGATGATCGGAAGAGACGTGATCGACGTGAGTCAATCGGAAGTATGGACGTTTATGTTCGCTTACTTGCTCCCGATTCTTTTTTTTGCGTATATGGGGACGGACGTCATGGTCCGCAACTCTCGGAAGGTCGAACACCGGCTGCTCGGTCTGACTTCCGTCGTCTATATTTTGCTGTTCGCGGAAGAATACGTCCGGCACCAGCTTCCGATATCCGACAGTCCTGCGCTGGTCGCCCTATGGTTCTCTAACGTCGGCGTCATCATGCCGGGCTTGGGCTTTCATTTCCTGGCGAAGTTTTCCGGGATGGACAAGCTCATGCCGCGTTACCTCTATCCCGGCGTTTTCTACTTGCCTCTTGCCGTCATCGTCGTGAACGTGCTGAGCCGGCAGAAGATCATTTCCTCTAGCGAGTTCGTCCAGAGCGGAGTATGGAAGTACCCGGTCTACGACACCCCTTACTATGCCGCGCTTACGGTAAGCATTCTCGTCAGTACGCTGTATCTGGTCGTACTATATATAGGAAGAGCCAGGACGTCCGTGCCGGAGCACAGGGCGATTTTTCGCCTGCTCATCTTCAGCGTGCTGCTCTGCACGTGCTGGCATGTGGCGTTCGGTTACTTTCAGTTCGAGGGGCTTCCTCCGTATACGTACATCTACGGCGGAGTGATCTGGTGCTTTATGCTCCGTCTGGCGATGATCCGGTACGAATTTCTGGATTTCGCGTCCAAGCGGTACGAGAAATTGTTCAACCTGAATCCGGCGGCGATCCTGCTCGTCGAGCAGTCGGGGAAGATCAAGGAGGCCAACCCGAGCGCCAGAAAGCTGTTCGAGCGCATCGATACGAATCGGCATTCGCTATTCAGGTTCATCGATCAGGAACTGCGGCAGATGATTAAAAATAAACGGACGATCAAAGATTACGAGACGTCGATCCATAACGGAAACAAGCGCCTGCACGCGCTGATCGACGGCGATTACGTATCCGTGGACAGCGAGCCTCATCTCATTCTGATCGTCCGGGATATTACCGAGCAGAAGGAAAGCCAGGAGCAAATCCGCTTTCTGGCTTTCCACGATCCGCTGACGAGATTGCCGAATCGCAGATACTTCTACGACAAGCTGGAGGAAGCGATCCGCGACGCCGAGAGGGACGAGCTGGGGCTGGCGGTCGTTCTGATCGATCTGGACCGGTTCAAGGAGACGAACGACAAGTACGGGCACGAGGCGGGGGACGAGGTGCTGAAGCATGCCGCCCGGATCATCGGGGAGACGGCGGAACGGATCGGCATGGCGGCGAGACTCGGAGGGGACGAGTTCGTTCTGTTCATTCGCCACGCGCCTTCGAACGACTTCTTGGAGGAAACGATCGGCCGGCTTGAACGGAGAATAAGCGAAGAGAAGCTGGCGTACCGCGAGCAGCTTCTCCCGATTTATATGAGCATAGGCGTCAGCCGCTATCCGGAGGATGGACGCGATGCCGACGCTCTGCTGATGAGCGCCGACAAAGCGATGTATCTGGTCAAGAGAGCGAGGAAGACGCAGACCGCCGGACGCTAGGAATCAGAAATCGAAATTGTCGGGGTCCGGCCCGACGCGCCGGTTCTCGTTCAAGCCGTCGATTCGTTCCATGTCCTCTCCGCTCAGCTCGAAGTCGAAGAGCCGGGCGTTCTCGATAATCCGATGCTCCTTGGTCGACTTCGGGATCGTTATTACCCCGTGCTGAAGATCCCAGCGCAGAATGATCTGGGCGACGGACTTGCCGTATTTGGCCGCGAGTTCGTTCAGCAAGGGATCGTCCAACAGCTCTCCCTGCATCAAGGGAGACCAGGCTTCCAATTGAATGGCCTGCTCCCTCGTATAGCGGAGCAAATCCTTCTGCGTAAGGCGAGGATGGAACTCGACCTGATTCACCATCGGCTTGACGGCCGCGCACTGCATCAGATCCTCCAGATGATGAATTTGGAAATTGCTGACGCCGATCGCTGTCACTCGACCTTCCCCGTACAGCGTCTCCAGAGCTCTCCACGCTTCCTTGTATTTCCCCTTAACCGGCCAGTGGATCAAATACAGATCCAGATAATCCAGCCCGAGTCGCTCCAGACTGGCTTCGTATGCGGCGAGCGCGGATTCGTAGCCGAGATCGGCGTTCCACACTTTGGAAGTGACGAACAATTGGTCCCGGGCGAGCCTGTTGTCCGCGAGCGCCTCCCGAATGCCTTGGCCGACGCCCTCTTCGTTCTCGTAGATGGCGGCCGTATCGATGCTGCGGTAGCCATGGGCAATGGCCGTTTTGACGGCTTGAACGAGCTCCGGTCCTTCTTCAACTTTGAATACGCCCAGTCCAAGCCCAGGCATGCGCGCGCCGTTGTGCAGAGTTACGGTGTCTTGAAGATTTTTGATCATATCAGTTGGTCCTCCATTGCAAATCGGATTGGTTTTGTTCGATTGGGTTGCGGTTTTGGTCTTTGTTTTCCAGTGAGCGGGCCCAGGCTGTCAGCAGGACGGCGCCCAGTACCATGATCGCTCCGATCCATGTCGTATGGATCAGTCCGACGGAGTCGTTGACGACGCCCCCGAGATAAGCTCCGATGGCGATTCCGGCGTTAAAAGCGGCGATATTGACGGCTGAAGCGACGTCCTTCGCTTGCGGGGACAGACGCTCGGCCAGCATGACGACGTACGCCTGCAAGCCGGGCACGCTCATGAAGGCGAACAGGCCCATGAGGAAAATGGTGACCAGTCCCGCAAGCTTGAACGGGGCGGTGAAGGCGAGCGAGATCAGCACGACGGCCTGGGCGACGAACATGTAGAATAGGGCCGGGACGGGCTTGCGATTGGCCGCTCTGCCCCCGATCGCGTTGCCGATGGCGATCGCGACGCCGTATAGGAGCAGAATGACGGCGGTCGTCCGATCCGCGAAGCCGGTAATCTCGGTCAGCAGCGGGGACAAATAGGTGAAGACGACGAACGTTCCCCCGTAGCCGAGCGCGGTCATCGCGAAGACGAGCAGCAGCCTGCCGTTTACAACCAGCTTCGCTTGGTCGCTAAGTCGTACTTTCTGGCCCCGGCCGAGATCGGACGGTACCCAGGCGAGATTGGCGAAGAGCGCCGCGACTCCGACGGCGACGATGGCCAGGAAAGCCGCGCGCCATCCCAATTGCTGGCCGATGAACGTGCCCAACGGCACCCCGGTTACGGTGGCCACGGTCAGTCCCGAGAACATGACGGAGATGGCGCCGGCCCTCCGCGACGGAGGAACGAGATCGGCGGCGATCGTGGAGCCGATCGACATGAATACGCCGTGGGACAGGGAAGCCATGATCCGCGCGGCGAGCAGAACGGCGAGGCCGTCCGCCGTCGCGGCCAGCAGATTGCCGGCGATGAAGACGATCATCACCCAGAGCAGCAGCGTTTTCCGGGATACCCGGGAAGTCAGCGACGTCAAGATCGGGGCTCCCAGAGTGACGCCCAACGCATATAAAGTAACGGTTAAACCCGCGGCGGTAACCGAGATATGCAAATCTTCGGCGATAAGCGGCAGCAAGCCTACGCTGATGAATTCGGTCGTGCCTATGGCGAAGGCGCTCACGGCGAGCGCCATCAGGGCAAGGAAGCTTCTTTTATTCATGGATGTCACTATTCTCACCTCTGCATGCTTGTCGTATCCGGCCGGTAGCTGCTATTATGGACCCCTGATCCAAAAATGAATAGTACGTACTTTTTTGTGCTATAGATACTTATTAGTACCTATATATCGAGGAGGGCGAGAGTTATGGCGAAGGAAACGGGAGTCAAGAAAAAGTACAATATCTCCGTCGAAGCTACGCTGGAGGTGATCGGGGGCAAGTGGAAGTGCGTGATTCTGTGCCATCTGACTTACGGTAAGAAGCGCACGAGCGACTTGAAGCGCCTGATGCCGGCGATCACTCAGAAGATGCTGACCCAGCAATTGCGGGAGCTGGAGGAGGACGGCATCGTGAAACGGATCGTCTACAACCAAGTGCCTCCGAAGGTGGAGTACGAGCTGAGCGAATACGGCTGGAGCCTGAAATCGATTCTGGATTCCCTATGTGCCTGGGGAGAGTCGCATATTATCCGGGAGTACGGGGACAAGTTCGCCGTTCTGGAGGACAACGTTCTGAATCGGTAGGCTGCAGAGCTTAGAGGGACTTCCGTCCGATAAATGGGTCCAAGCTGCTGCACAATATCAAGACGGACATCGCGATCGAGAAGGACTATTTTGCGAACGCCGGCATGCTTAGCCGGGGAATCGGCGTCGGCATGAAAGTCGCGTTTATTTTCTGGGACATTCTGCATGCCATTACCGGAATCGGACTGGCACTCGTCATGCTGTTTCTGGGCAGCATGATCGGTTTGCTGTTCCATCCGATCCACAGTATCGTCAACCTGCTTCCGGCCCTTTGGAACGGATGCGTTACGCTCTGGCATGCGATTGCCTATCTTTTTAACGCAATGCCGAGAAGTCCCCGGCCTCTAAACTACCTTACTCACGTAGTGAGCGTGTAGGTGGGGGATGAATCGGTGCATTAGGATTTGTTGTTTGCAAGTAAATATGC